>JBJKQZ010000146.1:0-4288 GCA_046704865.1 Terriglobia bacterium | reverse complement strand
CGATTTTGATCACCCTGGCGCCGAGGTCGGCCAGCCGCAGAGCAGCGGAAGGCCCGGCCAGAAACTGGCTTAAATCCAGAACCAAGATTCCTTCCAGTGGTTTCATAGCTTTTCTTCCTGACGTTGAGCTAGGTGCTGCGATTCAACATAAAGGTGGTTCAACTGTTCAATCACTATAGAGGGGTTTCCGCCATATTGAAGATATTGTTGGATTACCGGCCCTGCGCTGTCCTGGAAATCCGGATACCCGTCATAGCGCGGCCGCAAATAAGCTCGATCCAATGCCGGGAGCGTTCGCTCGAAGAAAGAGTTACACGCCTTGTTGACTTCAGGATCTTCCCAGGCCAATCGATGCCCCGGCTGGCCCCCGCTCGCAAAGTAAATCGTGCGCTGGCAATCTCCATCACCGACGAATCGGACATACTCCGCAGCCTCTTCCTTGTTCCGGCACCGGGCAGAAATGGCCAAACCCGTTCCACCAAGCGTTGAGCAAAGCTTCCTCTTAACGCCGTAACAGACCAGGTCGCCAAATTGGATCAATTGCCGCGCATAACCTGGGCGCGAGTAGTTCGAATACCCGTACGCAAAGGGACAATAAGCAATCGAATCACCGGAGGACATCTGCTCATGGATCGCAATAGGATTCCAGGTAAAACTTTCAACAGGGCAGAAGCTGAGAAGTTCCCTCAGCATTGTAAGTACGGGCACGCCAACATCGCGATGAACCACCCTGTTGGCACTCGAGAAAAGCTCGCCGCCGAGAGCCAGGCAGACCATGTAAAAGTTCATCAGACTATCGATGGGAACTGCCGGCAGAGCAACAACGCCCCGCCTGGCCAGATCGATAAGCTCATCCCAGGTTTCCGGATGCGCTACGCCGTTCCGTTCAAGCAGATCCGGGCGGCTGGAACTCACCGGAGTGGCCGCGTCAATCGCCAGTGCCCACTGATGCCCGCCGTAGGAATAACTTTCATGTGATTTGCCAACTGAATGGCAGGCCTGATCGTCAAGAAACGATTGCGGTATATATTCATCGAGAGGCAGCAGCGTGCCATGGGCCGCGGCATCACCCACGAATGGATGATCGATCACCAGAAGATCGTATTTCTCCGTAAGTCTGCTGATGGAAGCATCACCGAACTCCTGGAGAGAGCGCTTTTCCCAAGTGATCTCAACGCCTGGATGGATTTCCGAAAAACGCTGGGCCGTGGCGACCATGGGAAGGTAGCCGCGTGTATGGTTCCACGTGACCCCCCGCAATCTGACGGCCGGGGCGGTCATGCGTCAGGGACCTCCGTACCGCCTGACTCGCTGGACCGGTATGCGGCTTCCACTACCGCCATGGTCCTGAATGCGTCGTCTACGGATGTGGGAAGTTCACTGGCTGAACCTTCCACGAACCGCATCACACTAGCCATCGTGCCGATAAACGCATCGGTAAACCACGTCCCCTTTAATTCCACGCTGCGCCATGACGCTGGTTGCCCATTATTGAGGAGACAATATTCAAAATAGTCAGGCAATCCTTCCGGATAGTTCAGGTTGACTCCAAGCTGAGCTTTGATAGCCCCGTGCTCGCCTTCCCATTTAACATAGCTCTCCTGGTGCCGAGGGCCGAATTCGTGGTGATGATTCGCTGAAATACTTACCATCATTGAATCGCCATAATCCAGAATGATGTTCGACCGCGTCGCCGCCAGCCGTGGCGCTTTGGAATGCCGCACCGTCTTCGCATAGACACCTTTCGGGTCACCCAGAAAAGATCGAATCAGATCAAGATAGTGAATGCTGTGGTAAAGAATCTCAACCCGCGGTATGCCCTCCAGGAAAGTCCAAAGATGCCACGGGGTATAGACGGTTACACGAAAATCCATGCCGCAGAGCTTACCCAGAAATCCTTGCTCGAACAGGCTGCGCGCGGCAAGCGCTAGCGGAGCGTACCGAAGCTGAAAATTGATGGCGGCCTTGAGCCTCTTCTTGTGACACAATTCACGGATCTTGCGGGCCTCGGCAAGATTCTCACCCATGGGCTTCTGGATCAGAACTCCTACGCCGTCAGGCAGGCTGGGTAGAATGTCGAGAATTGCCTTGGCGGGTACAGCTACATCAAAGATCGCCTCACCCCCACCAAGGTCAATCGCCTCATCCAGCGATTTGCAGACGCGCCCAACTTCAAAAGCGCCCGCCAACGCATCCGCTTTGGCAGGATTCTGGTCATAAATTCCCCGTACCTTGAATCCGGCTTTGCGGTACGCAGGCAAGTGGGCGTCTTTAACAATCCCACCTGCACCAATAACAATAATGGGCGCGGGGTTTTCAGGCATGGGCGGATTTTGAATGATTTCCGGCTCTTGCATGGTCGTGGTTTATTTTATTGGCAAAAATCATTTTTGCAAATAAAATCTGGACAACCAATGAAGACGGCATCTCTCCGGACAACTACGACCTATTCTGCCCCGGCGCTCGAGAAAGGACTGGATATTCTCGAAGCATTGGCAGCCACGGACACGCCGCAGTCCCTGGCTGACCTTGCGCGAACCCTGGGCAGAAGCAGCAGCGAACTTTTCCGCGCGCTGAGTTCACTCGAAAAGCGTGCTTACATCATCAAGGACTTGCCTTCCGGCCGTTATCGCCTGTCACTCAAGCTCTATGAGCTCGCACACATTCACCCGCCTGTGGAGCAACTCTTGCGCGCTGCGGCAGACCCGATGCGAAACCTGGCTTACTCTCTTCGGCAGTCATGCCATTTGAGCGTGTTGAACCAGGGAAAGCTGGTGGTCCTGGCTGAAGCGGGAAGTCCAGAGCAGATACGTCTGACGATTGCCGTCGGATCAACCTTTTCCACCGTGCAGACCGCCTCTGGGCGGCTGCTGCTGGCGTTGCTTACTGAAGAGGAGCAGCACGATTTCCTGGCGAATGACTCCAACTATGCGAAACAGAGTCCGGTGCAAAGGAAGCGATTGAAAGTCTTGCTCGGCAAAATCAGAAAGGCCGGATACTCGACGGCTGAAAATGAAACCTACATGGGAATTCAGGACATTGCGGTTCCCGTAGGCAACACAGGGATCGGCGTGGCAGCGGCACTCGATGTAACTTTATGGATCCATCAGGGCAAACAGTGCGACATTGCCAAGGTACTGAGTCCCTTGCGGAAGTGTGCGAGAATCATGACCCAATCCATGGGGGTGACTCAAAGATGAAGTCATCGTTTTTTGAGGAATATGTAACAGGAGCCACACGGACCACCGGCGGAAGAACTATCACCGAAACGGACATTGTCCTCCACGCGGGGCAAACGAGTGACTTTTATCCCCACCATATGGACGCCGAATGGTGCAAGTCGCAGGAGTTCAAACAGCGCATCGCGCACGGCACATTGATCTTCAGCGTAGCCGTCGGCATGACTGCTGGAGAAATCAATCCTGTGGCTTTTTCTTATGGCTACGACCGTCTTCGCTTTATCAAGCCCGTCTTTATTGGTGATACGATTCACACCAGAGTTACAGTCAAGGAAAGACGCGAATATCCCAAACGTCAGGAGTATGGAATGGTGGTTGAACTTTGTGAAGTATTTAACCAGCGGGAACAATTGGTGCTGGCATGTGAGCACCTGCTGCTGGTAAGGAAAAAACAGGCGGGGAATGTGTAAGAACCAGGTAGCGAACCCGCAATCACCATCGCATGAAGGAGGAAGCGTGTTCATCAAGCAAAGAATGAAGCAACTCTGTCTGCTGACCCTGGGCTTGCTCCTCCTGGCCGGGAGCGCCCTGCCGGGCGCCGGACCCGCTCCGGAAAATCGGCAGCAGGAACTTGAAAGATTCCGCGATCTCGGATTTGGCTTGTTCATCCATTGGGGAGTAGACAGCCAACTCGGCTCGGTGATCAGTCACTCGCTTGTAGGCGCTTCAGACGACTATGTCAGAAGGTTCTATGATGAGTTGCCCGAGACATTTGATCCGGACAAATTCGACCCCCATGATTGGGCCGTCCTTGCCAGGCTGGCTGGGTTCAAGTACGTTGTATTTACCACCAAACACCATTCCGGCTTCTGCATGTTCAATACAGCGACAACTCCATTGAACATTATGAATACCCCGTTCCACAAAGACATCACGGCCGCTATTTTTAATGCGTTTCGGGCCCAGGGTCTCGCAATCGGCGTTTATTACTCGCCGGACGATTTCCATTTTCTGTACACGCACGGGAAGACCATCAGCCGGCGAGGCCCAGGCGTAACACCCCCGGAGTATCCGGCCCTGATGGCTTATGATCAGGCCCAGCTTCGCGA
>JBJKQZ010000145.1:0-12677 GCA_046704865.1 Terriglobia bacterium | reverse complement strand
ATCAGCAGTTTTAGATTCCTTGAGCGGACCTCGCCGACTATGCCCGGCATCCCGGACCTTGAGGGTGAAATCCGTCAATCGCTGGGCGGGCTCGGCATTCCGAAGGAACGCCTGGCCGGCCGCAGTGTGGCAGTCACGGCCGGTAGCCGCGGCATCGCCACCCTGAAAGAGATCATCAAGACTGAATGCGACTGGCTGAAGGCTCAGGGCGCACAGCCGTTTGTATTCCCTGCCATGGGCAGCCACGGCGGCGCCACGGCTGAGGGCCAACGCCTGATCCTTGAAGAGTACGGCGTCACTCCCGATTTTGTGGGGACTGAAGTCAGGTCTGACATGTCCACCGTGCAGGTGGGCGAAACGTCTGAAGGCTTCCCGGTCAATGTTGACAGGAATGCCTGGGAAGCCGATTACATTGTGGTTGTGAATCGCATCAAGCCCCACACCGATTTCAGCGGGAGCATCGAAAGCGGCCTGCTCAAGATGATTGCGGTTGGAATGGGCAAGCGTGAGGGCGCTGCAATCACGCATCGATGGAGCCGCAGATACGGCAACGAACGAGTAATCCGGTCCATTGCAGGAGTCACCCTGGGCACGGGAAAGATTCTGTGCGGGCTGGCCGTTGCAGAAAACGAGATGCACCAGATCGCGGTGGTACGCGCTGCGCTTCCGGAAGGAATCGCGGCAATGGAAGAAGCCACTCTGCCCGTAGCGCGCAATCTGGTTCCGCGGCTGCCGTTCTCCAAGTGCCAACTGCTTGTTGTAGACGAGATGGGAAAGAACATCAGCGGGACCGGCATGGACACGAAAATAGTCGGTCGCGGCGCAAGGCCACGGGCGGCTGACGGGCCCGAGATCGGCCTGATATACGTCCGCGACATGACAATCGAGAGCGACGGAAACTCGATAGGAGTCGGGCTGGCGGACGCCATTCATGAGCGCCTTTACCGCAAGATTGATCTGAGCAAGATGTATATGAATGTCCGGACTTCTCTGAATCCCATGATGGCCCGCGTGCCAATGTATCTGCCCACTGACCGCGAAGCAATTGAATACCTACTGACCACAATTGGCACGCCTGATGCCGCTGAGCAGCGCATCATCTGGGTGCGCAACACGCTTGAACTCAACCGCGTTGCCATCTCATCTTCCTTTTCGAAGGAAACCGGAGCACCGGCCGGATGGCAAATGATGCCTGAAGAGTTCACGGCGCATTTCGACGAAACGGGCAATCTGATTTCGCCTTTTGAGAAGGCAGCCGGAAAAGCCCACGCATCTTGACTCTGCCCTGCATTGCGGCCAGAATGAAAGCGTCCGGGCGGGAAAAACCATGAGCAAAACGTCTTGGCACATCGCTCTGTTCGTTTTGGCAATGTTTACACTGCTACCTGTTGCCGCCAGCGCTCAGGAGCAGAAATCCTCCAATCCGCAAGCGATTCCATCGGAGGGCGCAAAAAACGCAAAAGCCCCGAGCAAGCTGCCCCTCCAGTCATTGACGCTGATCAACATTGATCAAGACGTCCGCAAGGTGGCAGAGGAAGCGAGCGCAAGATCGAAGGCATCCAAGACTACAACTCAAGCTCCTACCCAAAAAGGATCGGCCCAGCCAGCAGAGGGTGCCGTCCTTGAATTCAAGCCGACTGATAACGCGTTTGGAACGGCAGCTGATCCGGGCACATTTCAGGTCAAGACCCACAAGAAATCTGTGCTGAAGAATATTCATGGGAGCGCTTACGGAGCAACGGCCTCCGCATTGGGGAATGCGAATACTGAAAGTGGGGCGGTTGGCGCCGATTCCGGCAACGGCAAGTTCAACGTTTATGTTGAAGGTGAGCACTCCCAGGCCAACACTCCGGCTCCGCATTAATCGTATGAGCAGACAATCAATCGTTGCAAAGGGCGGATCAGACCGCAGGCAATTGCGTTGTGCCGCGTTGTGCATGGCCGCAGTAGTTTCCGTGTTGGGTGCTTTGGGAAGTTCCGGTAACCTGGCTGCAGCAACGGCGCCCGGCACTGTCCAGTGTGATTCCGTTCAGAGCAAAATTCTGGGCCGATCGGTCGGCTACTGCATTGACCTGCCGGCGGATTATGCGTCCTCCGCGCCCAAGCGCTACCCGGTTCTCTATTTCCTGCACGGATTGTTTGGGAATGACCACCGCTGGATTGATCGCGGCGGTAAAGAAATTTTCGACCACCTGACGGCCGACGGAACAATCGGGCCATTTATTGTGGTCCTGCCGGATGCCGGCGAAACTTTCTATATCAATTCGGAGGACGGCAAGGACCGCTACGAGGATTTCTTTATACAGGAGTTTGTGCCGTTCATAGATCAGCACTACAGGACCATTGCAACAAGGGAGGCGCGAGGAATCAGCGGTCTCTCCATGGGAGGCTATGGCGCCCTCCACCTGGCCATGCGCCATTCAGACCTGTTTGGCTCGGTCGCTGCGTCCAGCGCCGTCCTGATTCCCGAATTGCCCAACCCCATTCCGACTGAAGGCCGATGGCAGTTCTATTCGCGCATCCTGAGTCATGCGTTCGGGTCGCCGCTCAATCAGGCTTACTGGGAGGCTAACAGCCCGCTCACTCTGGCCAAAGACCCGTCCAAATTCCAGGGTCTCAAGATCTATTTCGATGTCGGAGATCAGGACCGCTACGGTTTTGAGAAAGGTGCGGCCGTTCTTGACCAGATTCTGGACAAGGAATACTATCCGCATACTTACGCGCTGCGGCCGGGCGGCCATGGGTGGGAGTTCCTCGACCGTTATATGCAACACTCGTTGAGGTTTGAATGGCACTGGTTTAAACAGGCCGAGCAAGGGTCAGGCACTCCGGCGGAGGCGGATAGTCATTGAGACGGCCAATTTGCAAACTTCTGCTTGTGGCCATGCTCCTGGGCTTGGGCGCTTGTGCTTTACTTGCGCAATCCAGTCCGCAGACTAAAATTCTGAATTACATCCGCCAACATTTGAAGGCAGGCCAGCCAGTCCGGGTAACGGATTTATACAACACCGTCTTTACCTCGCCGGAAGACCATGCAGCGCTGAACAAGCTGTATAAGGACTTCTTCCGAATTCCGATGTTCGTGGTCCAGTACCAGCAGCAATTTTCCGCTCCGCCCAGTCTTAAAACCATTGCCGATCAGTTTGCGCTTCATAGTCCCGAGGAAGCAGACACGCTGCTCCGCGTGATGGAAACTGACCCTCGCGTTCCGAAGTTCATTACCCGCGATCCGAAAACCGGAGAGATAACTCACGTTGATGTGGAAATGGTCCGCAATGATCCGCAGTTTGCACAAGGCACCGCTCACGAGCTCGGAGGGTGGCAAGGCCAATCGGCCCCGGCCTTTGACCTGGTTGAAGCAAATGGCAGTCATATCAGTTCCAGCGGCCTGAACGGGAAAGTAGCCCTGCTTTACGTCTGGTTTACCGGTTGCCCGCCGTGCATGAAGGAAGCCCCGGCTCTTGTTAAGCTTCAGCGCGAATTTGGAGCCAACAGCCTGGAAGTAATCGGGGCAAATTCCGACGACCTGCTCGGGCTAGGCGTCAGCGAGGAAGCCCACCGAAGTTATGCGGAAAAAGAAGGCATTACATTTCCCATCGTGCGCTGGACACAGGAGAGCAATCAGGCGTACGGCGGAATTTCAATTTATCCCACACTTTTTCTAATCAATAGCCAGGGCACGATTACGGGCCATTGGGTTGGCTATACAAGCCCTGCAACGCTTCGAGAGGCCATCGCGAAAACCATAGCTGAATCATCCGGAAGGCATTAATACAGCTTCAACGGGTCTTCATCAAGAAACCTGAAAAACATTATTGAAGGAGGGTACATCGATGAAGTTCCTTACACGCACCGGCCTCAGCCTTTGTGGAATTGCGGTCTTGAGCCTGGGGACAGTTCTGCTCCAGGCACAGGGAAACAATCGCGGCAAAGCCACCGCGATGGTGGGATCGGCACACGTTTCAGTTGACTACGGTCGTCCAATGCTGAATGGACGGAATCCCCTGAGCTTGATCAAACCAGGCTAGGTTTGGCGCCTGGGGGCCAGCGCTCCCACCACCCTTGAAACCAACCAGGACCTCTTGTTTGGAAACTCGCGCGTGCCAAAAGGGAAGCATATTTTGCTGGCGCAGATGGTCGAGCCCGGAAAGTGGGTTTTGCTGGTGTCAAGCAAGCCATACGACGCCTATGATCCCAGCGCAAAAATTGCTGAGACGCCCATGCATGTTGAAAACGGCCAGGATTCGGTGGAACAAATGACCATCAAACTCTCCGGCAACGAAGATACTGGCAATATTGAAGTGGCCTGGGGAGAGTCCCGTCTAACGGCGACCTTCACTGCAGCCCAGTAGTCGCCCAAGGCAAACGCATTGTGCACAAACCGCCGGCGCTGGTGGAGTGTGCCCACCGGCAAGACCAAAGGAGCCCGATCGGAATGCCCAATCCCATTAACGTCCTTGCGATCTTTGCGCATCCTGATGATGCAGAATTCCTATGTGCCGGCACTCTGGCCCACCTTGCCATCCGTGGGGCAAAAATCCACATGGCAACCTTAACTGCCGGAGACTGTGGCAGCACAACCCTTCCCGCTGCAAAGATTTCTGTGGTGCGGAAGCACGAGGCGGCAAAATCAGCCGCGCTGATCGGCGCCCGGTACCACTGCCTGGAAAGCAAGGACCTCCTGGTCTTTTATGACCGGCCGCACTTGATCAAGGTAATGGAACTGGTCCGCCAAACCCGTCCTGACCTGGTGATTACTCACTCTCCGGTCGACTACATGATCGACCACGAAACAGTGAGCCATTTATGCCAGAGCGCCTGCTTTGGAGCAATGGCGCCCAATTTCAAGACCGGCTTCCGGCGGCCCGCTCCGCCGCTTACCGGCGTGCCCCACCTCTACTATGCCGACGCTTTCGGCAGGCGCGATATATTGGGGAAGAAGATCGAGTCCGGCATGTCTGTCAACATCAGTGCCACTCTTAAACGCAAGGAAGAAATGCTTGCCTGTCATGACAGCCAGCAAGCCTGGCTTAAAAGCCAGCAGGAAATTCCTGAAACATTGGCCACCATGCGAAAAATGGCACAAAAGGCGGGTAAACGTGTGGGGTTCCGCTACGCGGAGGGATTCAGGCAGCACCTGGGCCAGGGATTCCCGGCAACCAACCTGCTAAAACAACTGCTGGGCCCATTGGTTCGCTGAACTGGCTGGGGCCGTGGCGAATTAAGCTCCTCCGGAGAGATGCATCCTTTAAGCTGAAGAGACTTGATCGCATTAAGAAAATTGCCCTGACGCCGGGCATACGGCTGTGCATCCGGCCTGGTTTACCAACAGCCATTGCAAAGAAGGCTATAATAAAGGTTCGGAGCGGGGATCGAAAAACCATTCGGGAGTGGAAACCAATCTCTTGGATAAGGATTCGAAGAAAGCACTCTTACGCAGGATTGCGCACCAGTGCGCCCCGGCTGCGCAGCCGCCCGGAACCGGGGGCTTACCCGCTTGCTCAAATCCTATGCAAGTTTGCCGCGTTGTTGACCATCCTTTGGCTAGGGTTTGCCAGAACCACCCTTGCCCAGCCTGCTGAGTGGGGCAAAACGGTTGTTCGTATCGACCTGAAAACCGACGCGCAGCTCCACCTCTACCAATTCAAGAAGCAAATCGTCCTGCAAACCGGAGAGCCGCTCAATCCCGCGAAAGTTGATGAAAGCCTGAAGAACCTTTACGCGACCGGGCGCTTTGTCAATTTGAAGGCCGATGCCGAGCCGACATCAGGCGGCGTTATCCTCACTTTTACAGGCACGGCCCGATACTTTATCGGCACCGTACAAGTCACAGGAACGCCCAAACCACTCGACGCCAGCACGCTTGTAGCGGCTGCAAGGCTCCCTCTCGGCCAGTCTCTTTACGCAGATGAAATTGCCACGGCAATCCGGAATATTACGGAAGTTCTCCACGACAATGCGTTTTACAAGGCCAAAATACAAGTCAAGGTTGTCCGCAACCCTGCGATTCAGGAAGCCAACATCCTGCTGACCATTACGCCCGGCCCGCAGGCGCAACTGGGCAAGGTTGTCTTCAATGGCCATCCGGCTTACTCCGCCGACCGGTTGCGGTCCGTGACGGGCTGGCACCCAGGTGAACGACTGACCTCATCCGACATTGAAAAGGGCTTGTACAAAATCCATAACTTTTACCTGAAGCACGGTTACCTCCAGGCAAGCACAACCATTCAGGACCGTACCTTCAATCCCAAAACCAATAGGGATGAACTCCAGGTTGAATGCGAATCCGGTCCTGTCATTGAAGTCCACGTGCGCGGCGCCGGAATTTCCGGCCGCAAGTTGAGAGATATTCTTCCCTTGTTTCAGGATGGCGTAATCGACCAACCCTCCCTGGAAAGAGGTTCCGCTGCTCTTGTGGATTTCTATCAGCAGAAAGGTTATCTGCAGGCCGCCGTCACGGTGGCACCCGTGGTCCATGTTTCGGCTGCTCACCTTCGGGTTATCTACACAGTGAAACTCGGGCAGCGGGGAAGTTTTGTGGGATACAAGTTTACTGGAAACAGCCATGTTCCAGACGCGACTCTTTCTTCAGTCATGACAATCCATCCCGCCCAATTCCCTTTCCAGAGTGTCGCGTTCAGTTCCAAAATGCTCGATAACGACATCAATTCTGTGAAGGGCGACTATGAAGCCCGTGGCTTCCTGGACGCGAAGATCACTCCGCATTTTAACTATTCCTATCAAGACCAGCCCGAACACCTTTTTGTCACATTGCAGGTAGAGGAGGGCCCACGCACTATGGTAGGGCAGGTGCGCCTGCAGGGCGTAACTGCTGAAGAGCAGAAGGTCCTGATGTCGAGGTTGGCCAATCAGTCCGGCTTGTTTTACTCGCCAGAAAATGTGCAGAAAGACCGCGACTCGATCCTCCGTTATTTCACTAACCACGGCTATTCACATGCCAGGGTCACCACCAACAGCGCTCCGGCAAATCAGGCGCATCTAATGAATGTGGATTACCGCGTGACCCCAGGAAATCAGGAAATCATCCAGCGTATTGTGCTGTTGGGAAACAAACACACCCGCGAGGGAGTGGTGCGCCGCGAACTCACCTTCAGCCGCAACCAGCCGGTGAATGAAAGCGCCCTGCTGGAGTCGCAGCGAAGGCTTTACGACCTGGGGCTTTTTAACCAGGTTCAGATCGCTCCGCAGAATCCGCAGACGGATGAAACCGACAAGTCGGTGCTGGTGAGTATGGAAGAGGCGCCGCGTTGGACTGTCGGGTACGGCGGCGGCATTGAAGTCCAGCGCCTGGGAAGCAACCAACCTCAAGGCCAGTTGAAAGCCAGCCCGCGAGTTTCCCTGGACGTATCCCGCATAGGCGTCGGTGGGCGCAATCAGACGCTGAGCTTTCGTGGCAGGCTTTCAACTCTCGACAAGGGAGCTGATCTCAGTTATTTTGTGCCGCGGTTCCCCAAGCGCCGGGACATTAGCGTGCGCTTTAACGCCGACATCGATAGCAGCAGGAATGTTTTGACCTTTACCGCAAGACGCAAAGAGGCTTCAGTCGTTGTGGAAAAGCGATGGAGCACAACAACCTTTCTATCGGCGCGGTATTCTTTCCGCAATGTGCAGGCGCTCGACCTCTCAAACCGGATTTCTGCCAATCAGATTCCCCTCGTCAGTCGCCCGGCGCGGATCGGCATGTTCGCCTTGAGTTACATCAATGACCACCGTGATAACCCCATCGATCCCACGCGTGGTTCGTACTCACTAGCAGACGCCTCCCACAGAACGGCCGGCCAGGCATCCCAGGCGAATTTCCTTCGCTTCTCCGCTCAAAACGCCACTTACTATCGCCTGACCTCATTTCTGGTTTTCGCGCGAAACACCCGTTTTGCCATCGAATCTCCTTATGGCGGCCTCGTACCTGTTACGGTCACTAAGGCTGACGGCACCAAGCAAGTGATCTTCACGCACGAAATTCCCCTACCGGAACGCTTCTTTATGGGTGGCAGTGACTCACTGCGTGCTTTCTCCATAAACCAGGCGGGACCGCGTGACCCGGAAACGGGTTTCCCGATTGGCGGAAATGCCCTTTTCCTGAACTCCCTGGAATTGAGGTTTTCCATTGCGCAGGACCGGCTTGGAGTGGTCCTATTTCACGATATGGGGAATGTTTACTCCAGCATCCGCAGGATGCGCCTTTTCAAAGTTTCGCAAAACTCGCCCACTGATTTCGATTACACCGTACATGCAGTGGGTGTTGGATTTCTTTACAAGACTCCTGTCGGTCCCCTGCGGTTTGACGTGGGCTATGCGTTGAATCCAACTCAGTACCAGGTGGCCGGCCAGAATGGCCCGGAGGTGCTTCGATTACCACGGATACAGTATTTCCTGAGCATCGGCCAAAGCTTCTGATTGCGGTCTGTCTGGTTCTGGGAGCAGTTGCCTGCTGGTCTGTTCCCACCAGGGCAGAGACCCTGGACAGGGTGGTCGCCTCTGTCGGTTATCACGCCATCACCCAGCACGATGTGATTCAGGAATATCATTTCGAACGTTTTCTGGACGGACAATCGCCCACGGGCCTGCCTGGGCAGGAAGAATTTCAGGCCGCGCTCAACAGACTCATCAGCCAGACGCTCCTTGCCGAACAGATGCGAACGCCTGGGAGGAATTCAAAAAACGGAGCCAAAGACGCGGAGGATAACCTGAAAAGTGCGAGGGAAAAATTCCCGAATGAGCAAGCCTACCGCGCGGCGCTGGAGGCGCTCGGCATGACGGAGCAACAGGTGCTGGAGCGAATTGAACTCTATCAGCGCACATTGCAAATGATCAATAACCGCCTTCGGCCTACGGCACTGCCCGATCCTAAAGAGGTTGAAAATTACTACAAGGACACATTCGTGCCGGAATATGCAAAAGAGCATACGGGATCGCCGCCGGCGCTCGATGAAGTTCGGGACCAGATCCGGGACATTCTGGTAGAAAAGAAGATGAACGAATTGCTCGACAACTGGCTCGGCCGGTTGAAGTCCACGCACCGGGTGACAATCCATTCGGATTGACATGAAAGCGAAGGCTTGAGAGTGAAGCTCAGGGACATGAAATTGCCGGGATCTGTTCACTGGCTGATCTATACAGCCGGCGTCCTTGTGGCCATCTGCGCCATCATTATTGGTCTGGCCAGCACCGCGTGGTTCCGGAACATTCTTCAACAGCGCATTGAAACCGGCCTGGCGGAGGTCACGGGCGGAAAAGTGGAAATTGCAGGAATGCGGTTCCATCCTCTCGAACTGAGAATCTCTGCCCGTCAAGTTACTATTCGAGGCCGTGAGAAGGACGCGGGACAACCTCTGTTCTCAGCGCAGGACGTGGTGGTTAATGTCAGTCCGGAATCACTGCTACAACTTCGGCTGCAACTGCGCTCCCTTCAATGGCAAAGGGCTGAACTCCATGTCCAGACTTACCCCGACGGATCAACCAACGTTCCTGGCGCCACCGTTACCCCAGGCCAGGGTCAAGGCCTCAAAGATCTGCTGGATCTCGGAATAGAGCGCTTGACGCTGAGTAACACTACTCTGCAATGGAATGACCGGCATATCCCATTCCAGGCGGCTGCTCTCGACGTTGCCATCCAATTAAACATCAGCAAAGACCATCAATACGCGGGAACGATCGCATCATCCGCCGCCAGCTTCGATTGGAAAAACAGAACCTTGCCGCAGATCTCCTTCGCGGCGGCGTACAAACTTTCAGATAATCAGATCAAAGTTTCCAGTCTAAGCTGGCAGATCCAAAACTTTAGTGGAATCCTCGCCGGGGGGCTTCGGTGGGACCCTGACCTTGACGGCAGTTTTCAATTTCGCGCCAACGGTGGACTGCAGGATCTCGCCCAAGCCATGAAAATCAGCCAGGTTGAGAGAGGCTACCTCTACGTCGATGGCACAGGGACGTATGACGCAAAAGGTTTGGCAGTAAAGGGCCGAATGCGAGCGCGGGACCTGAAATTGAAAGCTTCAGAAGTCAAGCCCGGTGCCGTAAATTTTTCCACGGATTACAGCTTCGCGGGGGAAACGCTGAAGCTTCCCAATTTTTCTTTCGCGGGGCTGAAGGCAAGGGCAAATGGTGACGCTACTGTCTTGTTGGCAAAGGCCCGGCCGCGGGTTATCCTGCATAGCCGCTTCAAGGAGTTGGATCTCAGCGTCCTCATGCAGCTCATCCCGGGATTGCAAAATACCATCGGGATTTTCAGTCCCAAGGCTATCCTTAGCGGAACTGTGGACGCAAACTGGCAGCAGCCCGCCCACCTGCAAAGCCAATTTGACCTTCAGTTCCATCCCCCACAGCAGTCCGCTTCTGAAGGCCTGCTGTTGACTGGGCACGCGCAGGGATCGCTCGACATGGACGACCAGGTGCTGCTTACTCTCAATGATGCCCAGCTATCGACACCTCATTCCACCATCACCTCGCAGGGGACGTTCGGGACCACGCGATCTTCAATGAACGTTCAATTCGCGACTTCGAACTTTGAAGAATGGCGCCCCGCAGCCAACGTTCTGATTGAAACCAAAAGCCCTATCCCGATTACGTTGCACAGCCAGGCAACTTTTACCGGCAGGGTTGCAGGGACGTTTTCCAATCCGGAGATTGAAGGCCAGATCAGCGCACGAACGTTCAATTACGGAGGGTGGTTATGGGACAGCTTCGAAGCCGGAATCCTTATTTCGCCTGAGCGAGCCCGAGTTCAATCAGGTCTGTTGAAACTTGGTAAAAGCTCCTTGAAATTGAATGCTGAAGCCAGTCTGGACCACTGGAAACTTGAACCCGACAGCACGGTCCGTCTGCAAGCGACAGCACAGGAGACCCCTGTGGCTGGCCTGCGCGCGGCTCTGGACCTGAAGACTTCAATGCAGGGTTTGATTTCAGGCCAGGCTCAGGCCGAAGGCACGGTTAAGAGTATTTCCGGCCGCGGACAGATCTCCGTCCACAAAGGCGAATTCGCTGGTGTTCCGTTTGATTCTCTTTCGGCAAATATTGTGGCCGCCCGGTCCAACCTTGAAATCAATGATTTCAATCTCACGGAGGGCCAGGGGAGTGCAAATGGACAAATGCAAATCAACCCGGTTGAACACACCTTTTCCGCCAACTTGCACGGCCGGAATTTTCCCCTGGATCAGGTCCACTTCCTCAAACCTCAACAAGGCGGTGAAAAGAATCACCCTGAAGTTTCCGGACTGGTCAGCTTCAATTTGCGAGGTGAGGGAAGCTTTGACAACGCCCGATTGAGTTCCACCCTTGAGGAAACGAAACTCGCCTGGAAAGGACAATCGCGTGGCAGTGTACACGGCGACGCCGAATGGCAGGGCCAGCAGGTCAAAATCCAGATCAAAGGCAGTGGAGGCAAGGCGGGCAATTTCCAGATGAATGGCAGCCTGGAAACGGCAGGCAACTGGCCGTTGCACCTGACCGGGCAGTATTCCGACTTCCGCGCTGATCCATGGATTGAAGAGTTCTCCGGCCATGAAATGGTCGCAGAAATCTCCGCGACCGGCAGTTTTACAGTTGAAGGTCCGTTGAAGGACAAGAGCAAGCTGGCAGGAAGCAGTCGAATCGACAAGCTGAACATCGACTTCCCAGCTGTTCAGCATTCAAATGAAGGACCTGTGGATGTCGATTACGCGGACAGCAACCTCAGGCTCAAACGGTTCCGACTGGAAGGGCAGTCCACGAACTTTGAAGTAGGCGGCTCAATCCATTTTGCTCATCCCTCAACAATCGACATTTCAGCCAGGGGCGAAGCGGCCGCGACCCTGCTCAGCCTGGCTGCCAGCGGTGTGCAGGCCACTGGCCAGTCAAACCTGGAAGTTCGACTGCGTGGTTCACTGAAGGAGCCTCAGTTGAGCGGCGAGGTCCAGGTAAAGGATGTCGGCATTGGTTACACAGAACTTCCCTTCCGTCTGAATGCCCTGAATGGCACGATCAAACTCGATGGCGAGCGGGCGTCGATCTCGTCTATGAAAGGAACCATCGGCGGAGGGACCGTCAACATTTCTGGATTCGTCATCCTCCAGGAGACGCCGAGGTATCAGATCAGGACTGACCTTTCACAGGTCCGCGTTCGTTACCCGTCAGACTTCACTTCGGTCCTCGACGGCCGTCTGGTACTTGCCGGCACGCCTGAACAAGGGCAGCTCACAGGCAACATCTCGGTTAGAAACCTCTTTGCCAACGAAAATCTGAATCTGGTTGACCTGCTTACGGGGCCGAATCCATTTGGAGGCCCGTCGGTATCGAATTCATCGTCTATTGCTTCCCACATCAATCTCAATGTAAGTTTGGCCTCCATCCGCCCGGTGCGAATTGAAAGCCGTGATCTCCGCGTGGTCACTGACATCGAGCTTCAATTGCAGGGCACACTCGCCAATCCGGTGGCCGTGGGCAATATTTATCTGCGCAGCGGGGATGCTATATTTCGTGGAAACCGCTACACCCTCACGCGCGGCGATATTTCAATGACCAACCCCTTCCGGACCGAACCCGTGCTTGACCTGCAGGTTCATACGAACATTGACAAGTACGATCTCACACTCGAAATCTCCGGACCTCTTGACCAGGTTCGATTGTCCTACCGCTCGGATCCTCCCCTGCCGACGCAGGATATCCTCTCGCTCCTGGCA
>JBJKQZ010000144.1:0-5862 GCA_046704865.1 Terriglobia bacterium | reverse complement strand
GTAGCAAAAGACTCCGGCGACAAACCCGATGATCAGCGCTGACATCGGCCCCACGAAACCTGATGCGGGAGTGATAGCCACCAGTCCGGCAACCGCGCCTGAAATCACCCCCAGCACGCTGGGCTTGCCATTACGGATCCATTCAGCGCAGGCCCATCCGATAGCAGCCGCGGCCGCTCCAAAGTCGGTTGCGACAAACGCGCTGGTCGCCAGGCCATTTGCTGCAAGCGCACTCCCAGCGTTGAACCCAAACCAGCCCACCCACAAGAGGCAGGCGCCAATAAAGCTGAGGACAACACTGTGCGGCAGCATCGGCTCATGCGGATATCCGACCCGCTTGCCCAAATAGAGCGCGCAAACCAGTGCGGAAACTCCGGAGGTGATATGAACGACAGTTCCGCCGGCAAAATCGAGCGTGGGAAAGGCCCCGCCAAGCGCTGCATTCAGGAACCCGCCCTTGCCCCAAACCATGTGCGCCATGGGATCGTAAACAATGAATGACCACAAAACCATAAAAAGAATCATGGCGCTGAACTTCATCCTTTCGGCAAAGGCTCCGCAGATCAGCGCCGGGGTAATGATAGCGAACATCAACTGGAAAACCATGTAGGTTTCGAGTGGTATGGTGCCCGCATAGGTAGGATCGGGAGCGCTTCCAACCCCGTGTAGAAACAAGTGTCCAAAGCCACCGATGAATGACGTCCCGGGTGCGAAACATAGGCTAAAACCAATCACCCCCCAAATCACGGTTATAAGCGCCATCATTGAGAAGCTCTGCATCATGGTTGCAAGAACATTCTTCTTGCGAACCAGCCCGCCATAGAAGAGAGCCAGACCCGGCCCTGTCATCAACAGCACCAGTGCGGAACACACTAACATCCACGCGTTATCACCGGCGCTCTGCGCGTCAGCAATCTGCTTCTCAACTCCCTGGAACTGCCCCGCCGCGGGCGTATCTGAAGCGGAAATTGCATGGCCAGCAGTGACCGCTTGCGATGCACTCTGGGCTCTAACTCGCCCCGCAAACAATACAAGACCGAGCGCCAGTACGACCAGGTAAAGCCAATATTTCATTTCGTACTTCCTGTTCATTTTTTCAATATTCAACACAATTCCACCCACGGTGTCCGGACCGAAATGGCCGAACACGGAATGCTTAAACCAGATTTTCACACACCACAAGAGAATGACGACCAACCAAAGGGGTGAGGGGCAATTATAACCCGGACTGAAAAGTGGTCAAGACCTTTGCCCTTTGGCACTCCCTGCGTCCCTGGCCAAATGTGAAGATTTGTGTCCACCCTTATGGCGTGCGATTGCGAAGCCCTTCCATAACCGGCAGTGATTGTGATAGCTTGACAAGTCCGATGAGCAGACAAGCTCAAGGCCTGCCGCCCGTCAGACCAGTACCTAATCAGCGCCACAGATGGACAATGGCTTAATAAAAGGAGGAGATGAAAGTGAGTGAAGATTCCGCTAAGAAGGTAGGACGAAGAGAATTTTTGGGCACCACTGCAGCCGCCGCGAGTTTCATGATCATGGCGCCCCAACTGGTGCGCGGAACAGAGGCGAATTCCGCTCTGCGCGTTGGCTTGCTCGGTTGCGGGGGCCGTGGGACGGCAGACGCAACGTATATGATTGAAACCGGCAAGGCCCGCCTGGTAGCCCTGGGCGATTTGTTCCAGGACAAGCTCGACAAGGCCAAGGCGCATTTTGACAAGTTCCAGAAAGCAAAGAATATCCCGGAGATTGAGCGCAGGCTGATGTTCCGCGGGCCGAATGCCTACAAGGAAATTTCGAATTCGAAAGACGTGGATGTGATTATTATCACCACTCCACCCTACTTTCACCCACAGCATCTGGCTGAGGTGGTGACAGCAGGCAAGCACGTCTATTGCGAAAAGCCCGTTGCGGTGGACCCGCAGGGCTGCGTATCCGTAATGGACTCCTCACGACGCGCTGAAGGGCGGCTGAGCCTCGAGGTGGGCTTTCAGCTTCGGAACGCCCCGCCCTACGTTGAGCAGGTTAAGCGAATCCATGCCGGGGCGCTGGGAACGATTGTTTCCGGTGAAGGCCACTATTATGCCACCTGGCCAGATCTTCCGGCCTGGCCCAATGCTTCCCCTGATGAGAGGACTATCCGAAATTGGTACTATTCCCGGATACTCTCTGGCGACATTATCGTGGAACAGAACATACACATCATCGATGTTTGCAACTGGATCCTCCAGGCCCATCCGATCATGGCCGCGGCCTCCGGGTCCCATAAGGGCCGTCCCGACAACGGCGACGTTTACGGCCATTACACCGTGGTCTTCAAGTATCCCAATGGCGTCAGCCTGACGTTTGGTTCCACGCAGATCGGCAATGCCAAGTGGGAGGTAGGATGGCGCTTCTTTGGAACCAAAGGCGTCTCAGAAGCACACTATTCAGGCCCGGTTGCGATTTATGGAGACAACCCCTGGCAATGGAATGGCGGAGGAGCTTCCAATGACGAAAAATCACAAGGTTTCTCGACAGCGGGAGTCTTCCATGACAATCTTGAGCAGGCCGATCCGGATAAGAAGATGTCGTTTGTAAACAGCATCCTCAACAACCAGTTCCACAATCAGGCTGCCCAGGGCATTGAGTCAGCGCTGAGTTGCATGATGGCGCGCCACTCCGCTTATACGGGCCGCGAAGTGACCTATGAGGCGATGGCAACCTCCGGTGAACACTGGGTGGATAATATTAACCTTAACCAGTTTGCCTGATTGTGATGGCAAATTTAACTTGCTGAAGTATTAGAATACAAGAGAGAAAGCTTTGCGGGGCAGGGGGAATTACCAAGTATTCTCAATGGTCATTTCCTCTCCCTGCTAAACTGCTTTCTACGCATTTTGAGGCCTTAGAACCTGTCAATTGAGGTGATGGACTTTGGGAAGTTCAGGAAATGAACTCACTGCCTACGTAACAGAACTCAAGAGCGTCTTGGACAGTCTTCCTCTTGACCAAATCTCCAAGGCCGCAGACATTCTTTTTGAGTGTTACAAATCCGACCATACGCTCTTTACGTTTGGCAATGGCGGCAGCGGGGCTCTGGCATCCCATCTGGTCACCGATCTGGGAAAAGGAACTCACTTCCCCGGCCCCAAAGAAATGGCCTCCATGCGCCGTCTGAAGGCCATCGCGGTTACCGACAATATGCCGATGGTGACAGCCTGGGCGAATGATACGCATTACGATGACGTATTCATGCGCCAGATTGAGAACTTCCTGAGGCCCGGCGACGTGGCGTTGGCCATCAGTGGCAGTGGTAATTCACCCAATGTTCTGAAAGCTTTGGAATTTGCCCGCGGCGGAGGAGCAACTACCATCGGGCTCGGCGGATTTGGCGGCGGCAAAATGAAGGCGCTGCTGGACTGTCCGATTATCGTTCCATCCAACAACATGCAGCAGGTTGAGGATGCCCACGTCATCATCGCCCACATGATATTTCTGGACCTCAAGCGCCGCATCACCTCTTTGGCGGGAACCAAGACGCAGACTGCATAAATCCCATCATGGCATCTGGGCGACATCATGTCGCCAGGTCACATCGCTTTTTCACTGCTTGAAGTTGGTTCTGCCACGCTGGCCTGGCTGGATGGCTTCACAACAAATTGGCTGCGCGGATACTTCCTGGCAAGCCGCTCGAGTCCCCAAAGCGTCGACTCAGATCCCTCATCTTTGAGTTCCTGGAAAGACCGTGTATTGGCGTCATTGCAGCGAGGGCAAATCATCGTGGGGCGCCCCAACACATTCACCCTGGGAGAGGAAGAGAAGAAGATGGAATTCAAAGCGTCATGATTGTTATGCATCAGGCAGTTATGGCAAACAAACCAAAGATTCCTGTCTATCTTCTTAAAGAAACTCAAGATGCTCATCATCGTTCCCTTTCGCTCCCTCAATTTACCGCAAGCCGGTATTTGAAATACCGGTTCGTGCCATTCACAGGGAAATTGCTGACTGTTGATTCTCCGCCCCGTTCCTTATGAGAGCCACATCCGCACTGGCCGCCCCGGCACACTTTTGCGAACTCTCATCAACAGCTCGCAAATCAGGTTTTCGGCACGATCATGCCGGGCAACGGAATGGATCCATGGCCAGCCCGGCTCTCTGCAATTATATTTCGAATGCCGGTAAACCCGCCACAAAAACGAATGGGCCTAACAAGGGTCGCATCCCCGAAAATGCTCTTCCACCATTCTCCATGAGTGTTAGAATGCATTTCGATATCCATCTGCGATCGGCAACCTCGCAAGGTGGCCGGAATCATCATCAAAATTTCAGCGGAGTGAAAAATGACAGATCCTATTCGAATTGGTATCGCCGGCGCGGGTTTCGCCGCGCGGTTTCACATGAAGGGAATCAGGAGAGTTTACGGCGTCCCATATACGGTGACCGGGGTTATCTCCAATACACCAGCCTCGCGCCAGAAGTTCGCGCAGGAATTTGGAGTCAAGGCATTCGACACACTGGAAGAACTTTGCGACGCGTCAGACGTGATTGACGTCTGCACGCCGGGCTCCAGTCATGAGATTGTGGCTGTTGAAGCCCTGAAGCGCGGCAAACACGTTATTATCGAAAAACCCTTTACCGGGTACTATGGACCCGCAAAGGAGGATGGCGGCAAATTCCGGGGCAACACGTTTTCCAAGGAGATTATGCTTCGCGAGGCTATGGCCAGTTGCCAGCGCATCATGGATGCCGCCAGCAAGAGCGGCAAATTGATCGGCTATGCGGAAGACTGGGTTTATGCACCTTCAGTCCAAAAAGAGCGCGATATCCTCGAGAAAAGCGGCGGACAGATCCTCTGGCTCATCGGTGACGAATCCCACAGCGGATCTCATTCTCCGTATTACGGCATCTGGAAGTTTTCAGGCGGGGGATCGATTGTAGGCAAGGCCTGCCACCCGCTTTCCACTGCGCTCTATCTGAAAGCCGTTGAAGGAAAGGCCAGAGACGGCGAACCCATCCGACCGGCAACCGTCTCGGCCCGCACGCACGAAATCACGCGGCTGAAGACCTTTCGGGATGCTGGCATCATTCGGACTGGTTATGATGACATTGAGGACTACGGCCAGATTCATATCACGTTCGAAGATGGGACCGTTGCCGACATATTCGCGTCGGAACTCGTCATGGGCGGTGTTCACAACTGGCTTGAGGTTTTTGCCAACAATCACAGAACGCGCTGCAATTTGAATCCCATCGACGCCCTGACAACCTTCAATCCCAAAGAAGAGGTTTTCAAGGATGTTTACGTGACGGAAAAGATTTCAACCAAACAGGGATGGAGCCATCCCGCGCCAGACGAAGACTGGCAACATGGATATCCGCAGGAATTCCAGGATTTTCTTGAAGCCTTCAGGGACAATCGCGAGCCGCTGGCAAATGGCACGCTGGCGTCTGACAGCATTGCGGTCTTGTATAGCGCCTATTTGTCCGCAGAACGGCGCGGCGCAGAAGTAGAAATCCCTAAAACCCAATAGCAGTTCCGCGGACGGTTTCGTTCCTGTTGTCGTCTGTTGCCCGGATGCTGCCTGTTACAGCGTCCGGGTGACAATCTTGAGAGAGCGCGGCTTATCCGGGTCAATCCCCTTCAACTCTGCCAGCAGGCAGGCAAATAGCTGCCCTGGAACAATGTAGGGAATCGGGGTATAAATTTCCGGGATTGTGGCAGGAATTTTGATTGCATTGGCATGGCGGGGCAACCTCACGCCCTCCGCGGAAATGATCAAGGCCTCAGCTCGCAGTTTGCGCACTCGTTCTGCCAGTTTCTTCATGTCCGCGTAAGTCTTGCCAGGGGGCATGAACAGAATCATCGGGAAATCGCTCTCG
>JBJKQZ010000143.1:0-2658 GCA_046704865.1 Terriglobia bacterium | reverse complement strand
CCCTGAAAGATGGGGACGTTCAACGTAACGGCAAAGCCGAATGTTTCATGCGACGTTGTGAAGTTCGGACTGCCGATGTCTCCAAAGTTGGCGTCTGTTGAAAGCCAGGGATAATTCTCTGCAGCCGCGCCCTCAAACGCCAGCTTCGCTGCCTGAACCCGGGATTTTGCAGACAGGTAGTCAGGGCGCGTCGCATAAGCCTTGTTAAGGGCTTCAGAGAGCGTCATGGTTGTGAGCGGCGCGTAGGGAACAGTGTCTGTGAGTTGAAATTCCTGGCCTTTGGGCAGCCCGATCACCCGCGCGAGCGTCAGTTTGTCAATGTCCAGCTGGTTTTGGGCAGCGATCATTCGCTGCTGCTGGGTCTTTAATTCAACCTGGGCGCGAAGCAGATCAATGCTTGCGATCACGCCGTGCCTGTTGAGATCGATATCGTTGTCGTAGAGCGTCTGGGCGGTCTTCACCTGGGCGCGAATTGAATCCACATTGGCCTTGTCGGAAATCACGATCAGATAGGCGTTGCCCGTGGTTAGAATGACCAGATCGCGATCGCTGCTGTAGGAATACTGCGACGCCCGCTCGGATTCCGAGGCTGATTTCAGTTTCTTGATGTCGGACCAGTTGAAGATTTCCTGCGACACGTAAGCGCGGGCGTCCGTCACGCTGAAAGGTCCCACAATAGTCGGAATATTAACTCCGGGAATCGAAAGGTTAAAACCCTCCGCCCTGAGATTGATCTGCTGCCGTGCCGCACTGACGCGCGCCGAGAGATCCGGGAGCAAGGCGTTCAGATTGTGAAGGCGCAGAGCGCGGGCGGCGCGAGTCTCCTGGCTGCTCTCAATCACACTCAGGTTGTATTTTAAAGCGCGGTTGAAAGCCTCTTTCAACGAGAGGTTGAGCGGCCCGCTGGTTGCCTGGCCCGTGGGCACACTTCCCAAAAGCTGACTTTGGTTTTGAGCGAGCATGCCACTCATCCCGGCGGTCTGGGCCATGACCGTCCCCGCAAAGCCAATGTTCAAGAGCGCTAGCGTTAAAAGGGAAAATACGAGCTGCCGAGCCTGTCGATTAACAAACATGCCGACTCCTCACTGATATCAAAGTCGTCCCTCATTTCCGATGCATGGCGCATTGTGCGACCGAATCAAGGATGACTTCGACTGCAACATCCTCGCCCATTCCTGAATTGACCATCAGGTGGAAGCGATGCCTTGCCGGCCATTCAACCTTGAAGTACTTCTCGATAAAATCTGCGCGGTCGCGGTCCACGGTCTCCGCAAGCTCGGCGGCTTCCTACTCGCTTTTGCCTCTGGCGCGCAGGCGGCGAACCCTCTCCTGAAACGGGGCATAAATGAACACGTGAAAAGCGTCAGGGCGGTTGCCCAGGTAATAGGCCGATCCTCTGCCCACGATCACGCAGTTGCCCGCTTCGGCGATTCCGGGCAGGATTTTCATCACGACTTCGCGGATGCATTCCGCGTCCACCATCTTTAACCGGGACACATTTTGAACCCCTTCATTGCTGCCGCGCATGAAGGACTTAAAAAGGCGATAGTAGGCCGGGTCTCTTCGTTCTTCGTGCCGTTCGACGGCCCGGCAGTCACAGTCCAGGCGGCGGGCGATTTCTTCCGTCAGCTCCTGGTCCCAGAGTTTCCAGCCCAGGCGCGCTGCTAATTTTGCAGCGATCTCACCGCCTCCACTCCCGTATTCACGCTCCAGGGTGATGACCCGGATTTTCATATCTGCCCACCTCTTTTCAGAACAATTCCGCGTCCCTCTTGCCGGCCGGCGTGTGCCACGCCTGTTGATGAGTTGGTTTTCCAAACCCGAAGCCAGTATCTGCCCGCAACTTTAAATCTATCCAACGGCAATCTCCCCGCCGCTGCCGGGGTCATTCTTTCTCAGCGCGAAGGAAAGCAGGAACATAATCCCCGCACCGATGCAAAGGACCCAGAAGGTGTCGATATAAGCCAGCGTCGTTGCCTGGCCGATCAGAACGTGATAAAGACGTGCGTAGGCCTGGCTTGTGGCCCGCGTTGCGTCCAGGCCTGATTCGGCCAGACGGGCTGCCAATGCCTCAACGGCCTGGGTAAAAGTCGGCTGTCCGGGATTTATGTGCGCCACCAGATACACCTGGTGGAATTGCGCACGGCGTGCAATCAGCGTGGTGACCATCGAAGTCCCAATGCTGCTCCCAATGTTGCGCATAAAGTTAATCAGGCCCGCCACGCTCCCGCTTTTTTCCGCCGGCACTCCAACAAAGGAGGAGATGTTGATGGGAACGAACAGAAATCCCAGACCAAACACCTGGATAACTCGCAGAATGGCCGCGGCACGGAAACTGATTTCGAGGTCCAGGTGTTGCGTGGAGTAATACATTCCAAGCGACAACACCAGCCATCCAATGGCGATCAGATAACGCGCTTGAACTTTGGACGAAAGCACACCCGCAATCGGCATCAAAAACAGCAATATGAGGCCGCCACCCGAAAGCACCAGACCTGCCGACTCTGCCGTATACCCCATGAGCGTCTGCAGGTACAAAGGCATCATGACAAGGCTCGAGAAGAGCATGATCCCGAGCACAAACATCATGAAGTTGGCGCCCAGGAAATTCAGATTCTTGAACATATGGACATCAATGATGGGGTCTTTGTGATACCA
>JBJKQZ010000142.1:0-7017 GCA_046704865.1 Terriglobia bacterium | reverse complement strand
TCCATCAGGGGCCACTTGATAGGGATTGAAGATCTGCTTCAAGGAACCGTCGTCATTGAAAGTTTGTGAGAAGTCGCCCTGCCGCTCAAGCATGGTAGGAACCGTCTTGTTCACAACAAAGGGGCTGTTGTTCCGAAATCGCTCATAGTCAAAGAAGAAGAAGGTCTTGTCCTTGCTGATGGGGCCGCCGACAGACCCTCCATATTGGTCGTGAGCGTACGGGCCTTTGGTGCCGCCGCCCTGGTTGGTAAAGAAGTCGTTTGCGTCAAAACTAGGTCGGCGGAAAAACCAGTAGCCGCTGCCATGGAACTGATTGGTTCCCGATTTTGTAACGATGTTCACAACAGTTCCGCCGTTGTTGCCGTATTCGGCGGACATATTGTTATTTTGAAGCCTGAATTCCTGCAGCGCGTCCACGTCGGGCATGTAACCGACGTCTGTATTGCCGCCCTCGCCGCCTTCAGGCCGCGTCGCCAGCACACCGTCCAGCCGGAATTCCGCTGTGCCATAGCGCTGGCCGTTCGACGCAAATACGGTTCCGCCCAACATATTCGCCGAGGCACCTGAAACCTGCGTGACGCCTCCGGAAAGGTAGGAGAGGTTTGCGATACTGCGATCAAGCAAAGGCAAACTCTGGATGTACTGATTGTTGACGGTTGTGCCCAATGCCGCGCTCACCGTATTCAGAAGCGGTGCTGCGCCTTTTACTTCCACGGTTTGCTGCGTGCTTCCGACTTGTAATGTCACGTCCTGATCGGCTTGGGTTCCAATGCGTAATTCTAAAGAAGGAATAATCCACGTTTTGAAACCGGTCTTTTCAACCTTGACGCCGTAGTCGCCCGGTTTGAGATAATTAAAGATGTACAGACAGGAGCTATCGGTTTGAGTCTTGGTCTGCACCTGTGTTGCGATCGCAGTTGCGGTAACTGTCGCGCCCGGAATGACTGCTCCGGTGGCGTCTTTTACTGTGCCACGCAGCAAGGCAGTGTCTGTACCCTGTGCCCGTCCAAGAGTTGGACACAGAGCGTAAATGACCAGTGCCCCCATGATGCAGACCGCAACAGCAAAATGGGAGGCAAGACTTTCAAGTTCGCAAATCGTACGGTTTCTTTTTCTGTGACTATCTGAGGAAAGAGCGTTTGCTGGCATTATTCCCTCCTGCTGAAGTTCAACTCCGGAAACCCCGAAAGCCCTGAACAAAACCGGACTCAGGAAAGACCCAACTTCACAACCACAAATGGTATCGTGCTCTGCAGTAGTTTCTGTAATACCTGTATGGGGCCACTTGTAACGCGAATGCATTACCTTGTCAAGGATTTTTTCTAATTTTTTCGCATTTGAAATCAAACGCAATAAAAAACCCCCTTTCGTTTTTGGGGCAAAATGGTCAATTTCCAGGCAGTTTTGCCTGATTTGTTGTCAAATGGAAAGGATACGGAAGTTTGCGATGACGGAACCACGAAGAGCTAGGCTGCGAAGTCACGCCAAAAATCGCGTAAATTCGGATAGAGATTTATTGCTGGAGGGGCCGTTAATCCAGCCAGACCACAGCGCCTTTTTCTATTTGGGGAATCACAACGCGAATTTGCCCCCCATTCCGTTCGGCAGGCAGTTCACGGACATCTCCAAGGAACGGCAGAATAAACACTCTTTTCCCGTCAGTGGAAGAGAACAATACTTCGACTTTACGCTCAGGAATTTGAGTGTCGACCTTGCGGGCCTGGAGCCCCTTAAAATTGGCCAGGAAGATGTGAGTCTTGTTGTCCACGCGAGCCGTTTGGGCCGTGACAAATGGAGAGGCTTTAATCCGTACAGGTAAATGAATCTGGAGTTGCCCGAGAACGTTGGAATCGAAATCATGCCTGAGTGATTCGAAGGTTTGTCCGTTTTCCTTGCCCTGCGAGGCAGCCTGATTAAACTCTTTGCCCAAAGCTTGCCAATAGGCGGCACCGGGGCATTCCGGTAGATAGGCATATTTCGGTGCTTCGGCGTGGATGGACTTCTGCGTGTCGTTTGGAATTCCAAGGAACTTGTGCAAGGGGTTGATCGGGCGCTGCAGGCCAGTTTCGTCGAACTGTCCCGAACGGCCCGTAACAATCAGGCCTCCTCCGGATTTCGCGTAAGCTTCCAATGCCGCAATTTCCGTTTCGCTCAGGCACCGAGCGTTCGGGAGCGCAAGAACGGGTCCGCGAAAGTCCTTGAGCGTTCTCGGCGTAACAATTTGAAACTCATGATGGGAATGCATCAACAGCGCCATGAGCCCAAAGTAGGAATCGAGGAATTCTTCTGTGAAGTAGTCCCGGGTCTTCGGTGAGAAATAAACGCCGATGGGGTGAATGGGCGTTCGAGTGTTGTAAAAAGTTTGCTCATGCCGTTCGATCCAGGCAAAGATCTTTTTGCGCATGGCAATGTCATTTGATCCGGACATCACGTGTCCATGCACGTCCCAGCAGTTTGTTCCCGCCATGAGCTGTGCGGAGAACAGGTTTTGCATTTCCTGGCCGGGGCTCACTCCTTTTTCTCCATCCCACGAATAACTTAGAAGCCAGGTGGGCTTGTCTTCGGCGAAAGCACGAAAACTGTACATGCCGATCATATAGTGCAGCCATTGGAGGGGCGTTTTTCGGGAAGCATTGCCCGCACCGCTCCAATTGTACTCGTGCGCGATCACGTCGATCACGTCGTAGAGCTGGTAGACATCTGAACCCACCCGCACGGCCTCAAATTCAATTCCGGGATAAATTTCAGCGATGGTCATGGCGTTGGGATTGACGGATTTGACGTTCTGGCCGATCTCTTGCATGAACTCAGTGATGGTCGTGATTCGGAAGTCCACCCAGCGGCGGAAATGGGGATCGGAGAAATCGCCCAGTTTAAAATCCTTCATGGCGTCGAGGCCTGTGCGGGCCTTAAATTCAGCCACCGTGTACTTGTCAAAGCTTGCCCAGGATTTTTCCCAACCGGTAAAGTGCGTCATCCAGTAAGGGATGTCCACATAGATGCCGTCAATTCCTGTGGCGGCAATCTGGCGAATGTGTCCCATGTAAATCTTTCGCCAATCCGGAGCGTAGGGACTTACCCAGACGTCTTCATCACCCTTTCGAATCCAGAAGGCGGTGCCGCCTCCAAACAATGCCGGCTCGCCAGTAATCTTCCTCTGCACCCAATCGGGATGGTCCTTGTAGAGGGAGTGCTCCACGCTGGCGGCATTCGCCGTGATGCATTCAAGGCCGGCGACATAGACAAAAGCATAGTTCCCCGCGGCGTGCGCCTTTTCGGCTACGGCCTTGATCGCTTTCAGCTTTTCGGTGGGATCAATAAAACTCTCGTACCGGCCTTCAACATCGTTATCGGTTTCAATGCCGAAAACGTGTGTCGCCTTCGCTTCCTGGATGATCTGGGCAACGCGGTCCAGCCTGAGTGGATTGCCTGAGATGCGGACGTAATGCGTCCAGGGCAATGGTCTTGAAGATTGGGCTGCGTCTCCTGCAGTCAGAAGCTGTGGCTTGCAGACCATGATGGCCACTCCGGCAATGGGAACCTGAAGGAACTCACGTCTTGTAAGCATGATTGACCTCCTCTTGGGTGAGGCATCTTACCAGCAACCTCTCAAGGAATCCAGTGCTGAGTGTTGATTTCAGGAATTCGTGATAATATGGCGCGGTTTGATCCGATGCTAGCCAGCGTCCCAGGTGAATTCGAAATGATGACCATTCGTCCTTGCATTTACTGAACGCACACGCTTTCCCGGAGGCTGAAAAGTGAAACGAAGTTTGCTTGTATTCTTGCTGCTGGCTGCGCCTGGGCTGTTGCTCGCGCAGAGAAGAGTTGATCCCACCTGGCTTTACAGGAACGTCCAGCGCGCACCAGTAGAAGTGGCGGACATCAGCACATCGAGCTGCCATTACAAACCTCTGTTCGGTGCCGGCGATGGTAACACCCGGATTGTTCGCAGTGTGGAGCGGTACGGTGAGGTAACGATTGATCCAAAGGGGGAATGTAAAGCCGTATCATATCCGGCCGAGGAGCAGATTTACTACGTGCTTGCGGGCAATGGAACGCTTGACTATAACGGGCAGAAAACGCCGGTCAAGAAAGACGATTTCATGTATCTCCCGCCGGAGGTCCGCCATGGGATGGCCAATCCTTCGGGGTCGCCGTTCCGATTTATCGTCATGGGATTCAAGATTCCTCCGGGCACACCTTTGCCTGCGCCTCCCAAACTCCAGATCGCCAATGCCAACGATGTTAAGTTGCAAACTGACACGGGCCATCCCAAATCCACGCAGTACAGGCTCCTACTGGGAAACAGAAAAGGCAGCAACGACAAGCTTGATTGCGGGATTGTTGTGACAAGTTTGTTCATGATGGAGTTCGCTCCGGGAGGGACCAATTTCCCCCATCACCATGAAATGGCGGAAGAAATCTACCTGATCCTGGACGGGCACGGCGATATCGCAGCCGGGGGCGGCGAGAATGGTATCGAAGGTCTTCATCCCAGCGGACCCGGCGATGCGTACTTCTTCCGCTTGAATTCCACAGTAGGTTTTTACAACAAAGGGAAGGGCAAGGCACACATTCTGGCTGTTCGGTCGTGGTTCCCATTTCCTGCGCGCGACTATCAGAATTAGTTCGCCTGTGGTTTCTCAAGGAATTCCGTGACCAGGACGCTTGCTGATGGTCCGGCCCACATGGCCACCCGGTTCTTTCGAACCCGATGGCCATGTGGCGGACGGTCTTGGACTGACTCGATAATTCGTCCTAGAAGTTCAGCTTGAGAGCGAACTGCATGATTCGAGGAGGAGTTGACGTGTAAAGGAGTTGGCCAAATGTAGAATCGCCCACGAAGAGATCAGGAAGTCCAAAATTGACATTATTGAAAGCGTTGTAGAGCTCAGCACGGAACTGCAAAGTATAACGCTCGCTGATCTTCGTGTTTTTGAGAATTGCAAGATCTGTGTCGAACAGTCCCGGCCCCGGCAAATTGTTCTTTCCGCTGGTACCAAAGGTCCCGTAGGGAAGGTTGGGCCCGAACAATGAGGTATTGAAGTACTGTTGAACGAGTGCGCCATGAGACCGATTCGGATTAAGGATCGCCTGGCTGAGGCTGGTACCGAGGAAATTCGCCCGGCTGGTGTAATCACCTGTGAAACCGTTGTCGGTTCCGCTCATCACAGAGTACGGGTACCCGTTCTGCCAAGTGACGATAGGAGCAACCTGCCACCCGTTAAGGAACTTGCTGGCCGCATCGCTCAGGTTGAAATGAGGAACCGCAAAGGTGCCCGAAAACTTGAAAACGTTGGGAATATTGCTACTCGCGGGGCCGTAGTTGAAACTGCGATTAAATGGGTTGGTCTGATAGTAACTCTCGTTGTTAGCCGACTGCGAAAAGTCGTTCATCGCCTTTGACCAAGTGTAATCCGCAAGGAACGAAATTCCATGTGTGAACCGCTTCTCCACGCTCAGGTCAAATGCGTTGTAGTTGGAGTTGTACCCGGAATCGATCAGCCCCATCGGTCCGAAGTTGGGATAAGGTCGGGTCTGCTGAATGTTGTTTCCATTTGAAAAGCCAGGAATATAGCGGCCCGGATTGATATCCGCCATCGGTTCCTGGTCCGAGGTGGGATAAAGGTGAGTACCCTTGTTCCCGAAATAGGCCAGCTTCACCATCGTGCTCCTTCCAAGCTGGCGCTCCAAAACCAGATTCCAGACCGCGATATCGGGCTTCTGAAAACCGCTTCCGAAGACATAAGCGACTGTAGTGGGCAACGTGAAAGCGACATTGGACGGCGGTATACTGGGTCCAAATTGCGCTGGGAAAGGATTAGCAATTCCCGCGGCACCGAAAGGATCCGCGAAGTTTGCGTTGTTGATGGTGATGATCGGTGCGAAGGGAGCCACACCGGCCGCATCCTGCCATGCGAGTGTTTCAGGCGGCTGGTAGTAGTAACCGGCGCCGCCTCGAATGCTCGTCTTGCCGTCCTGGGTGAGTTCGTAGGCAAAACCTACGCGAGGCGCAAAAAGTCCCCAACTGCTGGTGACGGTACCTGTCGGGCACCCGGGATCGCCGGCGAACAACAGACCCAATGGAGCATTAGGATAGCGCACGGACTGCTTGCCCGGCCGGAAACACGGAAGGCGATTCTTGCTGTCCGTATAGGGCAGGTAAGGGGTCCATCGAACCCCGCCGGTCAGCATCAGGCGCGAAGTGGCCCGCCAGTTGTCCTGGACGAACGCAGCCCAGTTGTATCCAGTGATGTTGGCGTATATCCCGCCGCCTTGCATGAACTGGCCGGCATCGCCTAGCATGAAGTCGGCCCGATTGCTTCCGGTATAGGCTCCATTAAAGAAGAACTGGCCGCCCTGCAGGTACTGGTTGGAGATAGGCGCGCGGACCCGCAATAGGTCGCCGCCGAAGGTAAATGTATTTGGTCCTTTGATCTTTGTGATGACTTCCCGGAAAGTCTGGTCACCGCGATTGTAGGCTCCCACATTTGCGCTCTGGGCGATAAAGTCGCTGCCTCCGGAGCCTATGCTGACATAAATCTGAGGCGAGGGTGAGGGCGCAATGTTCACGCCCAAAGCGTTTGTAGAGAAAGGCGACGAGGCAATATAGCCGCCATTCTGTTGGGTCCATCCGAACCAGGAGTTGAACAGCAGGGTGGGCGAAGCTGTGTAGGTGTCATTCACCGAAACGGTCTGGATCCGTACCTGGTTGGCATTGGGATTGAGATCCAGGATGTTGTTCCCCAGAGGAGTGGCCGGCTCTGTGAACTTGGTATTGAAATACCGACCGCTGATGTGGTGGTTGCCGTGGTAGTAGTCAATTTTTCCCAGGAACTGATTATCGTTCGAGTTTGCCGCTGGCCCCAGGTAGTTGAGTTCCCCGCCGGGGCCGTTGGGCAGAGGCACATATTTCAGCAGGTTGAGTGCGGGCTGGGAGAGCGTGAGACCGGCCGCGGTCAGATTGTTGTAAGGAATCGGCGCGCCCGTATTGGGGTTAACAAGCTGGGTGCC
>JBJKQZ010000141.1:0-7554 GCA_046704865.1 Terriglobia bacterium | reverse complement strand
TCCCAGGCCTGCTTCCGCAACCCCAAACGGGCGCAGGCGGTTTGTGCGCAGATGGATTCTACGAATGCGCTCTGAAAAAACCATAAAAGAGAAATCCTGGATTGTCAGCTTCTGAGGCAATTTTCGCAGATGGATCGAGAACAAACAAGCAGTGTCCGCTTTAGCTTGCCGTTATTGCTGGAGCTGCCTCAGGTATTTTTCGGCCAGTGGATGATTAGGTATCTGCGCCAATAGTGCTTTCAGTACTTGCACCGCTTCCGCGCGATTTCCCCTGCTGATGTCCACTCGGGCCAGATTCAGATAAGGCTGGTCGAATTTAGGAGCGGTTCGGATGCACATTGAAAAAGTTTCGGCCGCGAGATCAAGCTGCCCGGTGAGCGCATAAACCACACCCAGATTATCGAGGGCCTCGGCGTTGTCCGGCTGCAGATGGACGGCGCGAGCTAAATAGGCCTCAGCCTGATTATTCCGACCCTGCGAGGCGAAAATCATACCCAGCTTGTAATTCAATTGAGGGTTATTCGGCAACCGTTTCAGGGCCTTTTCGAGAATCTGTTGCGCATCCTGTACTCTGTGTTGGGTCCGGTAAAGATCAGAAAGGTTGCTGATGGCCAGGGAATTGTCGGGGTTTGCCGACAGTACCTGGGTGAAGTACTTTTCGGCCGCCTGAACATTTCCCTGCCGCGCGGCGACGATGCCAAGGTTGTTCAGGCTCATCTCGTCACCGGGCTTCAGCTGGACCGCCTGTTGCAGCACTTTCTCAGCCTGGTCCCATTCCCCTTTTTGCATATACAGAGTACCGAGATCGTAGTACGCGTCGGCGGCTTTGGGGTCCTGACGGATGGCCCGTTTAAAGGCAGTTTCCGCGGCCTCCAGGTATCCATGCTGAGCAAATACCAGGCCGTATGTGAAGTAGTTGCGTGAATAGGTTTTTTGCGTCCGGCCTGCAAATGGGAGCCCGAGTTTCTGCCGTTCCATCGCAGTTCGCGGCATCCTGGCGGCGTCTTTGAGGATGCGGACCGGTTCTACGGGCCCTTGGTAAACCCTGGCGATTTGACCTTCTCCGTCAATAAGAAAAGAAATAGGGATCGGAAGGTCTTTGTGCCGGTCATACATATATCGGAATAGCAAGTTGTAAATCGACGCTACCTCTTCCGACCCCAGAAGGACGGGGAAGGCAAGCCGCTGGTCGCGGACGACGGCGCGAACTCTTGCCTGGCTGGCCGGAGGATCCAGATTGACGGCGAGCACTTGTAACTTGCGAGATGCTGCGTTCCCAAATCCTTTTTGTAGCTGGGCCAGGAGTCTTACCGATGTCTCCGATGAAGTGGACCAGAAATTCAGAAGCAGAGGTGTTCCAGCGAAGCGGGAAAGCTTCTGCGTCTGGCCCGAGAGGTCGGACAGGGAAAAATCCGGCGCATCAAGCGGCGCAATCAGCCAGGTGCCGAAAGTGGTCGGCAGATCACTTTCCTGCGGTAGCCTGGCAGGCGGGCGAGAGGGCGAGATGGTTTTTGCAAACTTCTCCGCCTGAAAGGTTGTTGAGCCTTCCACAATTTCCACGCAGTGGCCGGGCGGCAAGTTTTCATACGTATGGTCCAGGCCGCTGGGCCATCGAACGGTGGCGCGCACCGGACCGGGAGCGCGCCCCAGTCCGAAAAAGATCTCCTTGCTGTGCTGCGAACAGAAGCCCGACCCCGCCTGGAGAAGTTTCATCTGCTTCGAGCCGTTGCATTCCAGCGTAATCCAGGCACCCACTGCATCCCGATTGCTTTTGGTCCCGCGCAGGCGGAACGCTATGGTTTCACCGATTCCTTCTGCAACGTTACGCAGAACGCGAAGCTGCGGCCCATTCCGGTTTTTCAGAAAAACTTCGAGACGCCCATCGTGGTCAAAATCGAGCAGTGCAAACGCGCGGCTGTCATCCGGGAAATCAAGCCCAAGTGCTCCTGCCGCTTCTGCAAACGTCCCGTCACGGTTATTTGTGTAGAAAGTGTTGCGCTGGTAGCCGGCCCATGTGCCATCAGAACGGATCAACTCATTAATAGCATCCCAACCGGACTCGTATTCTGCCGACCGGCCCCCTTTTGGCGGAGATTTGGCGATGACCTGCCGCCAGAAAAAGCTTTCGAGATTCTGGTGATCGGGGCCGGAAATAAAACCGTTGGCAATGTAGAGGTCCGGATAGCCGTCATGATCGAAGTCCCAGTCCTGGCAGGACCATGACCATCCGGAAATTTCCACTCCTGCCGTTTTACTGCGGTCTTCAAAGTGGCCGTCTCCGCTGTTGTGAAAAAGGGAATTGCCTCTTGCAAAGCGCTGATAGAGCGCGCGAGTTCCCTGCGGCAATGAAGGCATAAAGTCCGGCTGATGGCTGATCCTTTGCCCGGAGTCCTCCCACATATCCGAGACGTAGAGGTCGGGCTTGCCGTCATTGTCATAATCAAACCAGCAGGCACTCATGCCGGGGCCGATATCGAGCACGCCAGCCTGCACGGCGACTTCTGTAAAAGTTCCGTTTCCGTTGTTATGGTAGAGGTTGTTCCGACCGAAGTCGTTTACGACGTAGAGGTCCGGCCAGCCATCGCCGTCGTAGTCGCACCAATGGCAGTCAAAACTGAAATGATTGTTGCCCTGATTCATGCCGGAGGCGGCGGTCACGTCGCGAAAGGAACCGTCCCCTTCGTTGTGAAAGAGAAAGTTGGCAGGGCCGTTCTGCGCGTCAAAGTAGGGCGAGGGATAGCGATACTCGCCAAGGCCCTCGTAATAACTGTACAGGCAAAGATAAAGGTCTAGTTTGCCGTCACGATCGTAATCGCCAAAAGATGCGCCAGTAAAAGTGCCCTGCGGCGGCTGGGCAAATTTGAATGCGTTGGCCTTTAACTGAAAGGTTCCGTCGCCCTGGTTTAGAAAAAGCATCGGTTCCGTGACTGTAACCACCAGCAGATCCTGCCGCCCGCGGTTCAGGACATCTGCGAAAAGCGCGCACGGAGTTGCATCCAGAATTCCAACACCTGCAACGTCTGTAACGTCGGAAAATGTCCCATCGCCGCGGTTGCGGTAGAGACGATTGGGCAGCCCGGAAGGCTGGCAGATGTAAAGGTCATCAAAACCGTCGTTATCAATGTCACCGGCGGCAATGCCGTTGTTGCCGTATACGTCGATCCCGCAGGCTTCGTCGAGAACTGTTCTCCAATAATTCACGCCCTGCAACAATTGCGCGGAGTAAGAGTCGGTGCTGGCAAGAACCTGCGATGTGATTTCCTCAAAGACCGGTGACAATGCCCGAATCTGTGTTTCGGCTTCTGCGATCCAGCTTGTAATGCCGAGCGTCCCCTGCTGATTTTGCGCCCAGGAAACGCTCCACACTCCAGAGCGCTGCTGGCGATGGAAAGCCGGCCCTTCACCCAAAAATTCGTAGCGAATCACCGTCTTCAGCGTCAGCGGGCCCTGGGTGACGATTTGAATATCTGCGAGGTTGAGTTGAACAGTGTGCAGGGCGGAATAAGTCGCCAGCGACCGCTTGAAGGACTCAAGAAAGGCGCTACGGCCGAGTGAAAGGGAAGAGGAAAATTGCCGGCGCGTGATCTCAAGCACCGCATCCGTACGCACCACGCGGTCCTCAATCGGGTGAAAGCCTGCTCCTTTGAATTCGCCCGCAAGGGCCTCGCCCACTGAATTCAGGCCTTCTGCAACTGAACTCTGCAGTTCTTCACTCCATTTTCGCAGCGCCAGTTGAATCCTGGCAGCAAACTTTTCCGAGGGATAATTGTCGTGCTCCGGATCAACCTTGCCTAGAATACTGGAAAGGGGTCCTGGCGAGTGATATTGCGGATGGAAACGCGGGAAACGGAGAGCGGGAGCCCCCGGTGGAGCAGTCGGGATGCCGCCGGAAGAGGCGCTCCATCGGAGTGGAGCGGGAAGAAGCGAAATTGCAGCAGCGTACCCCAGGAACTGACGGCGTGACCCGACCCAGCCTGTGAACAATCTGGTATGATCGCCCAAACCTTCTTCTTAATCCCCCTTGGCAGTATAAACCTGAAAGTCCCATCTGAACCCGCTTTTCCCCTCTAAATAGGCCTTGAAATCGAAAGCGCAGAGCCCGACAACCGCGTTGAGCTTTAATTTTTCGTCATTTCTCCTTTACAATAAATTTCCCGAAGCTCAGAGCCATATGCCCATGGGTGAAAAATCGGTCCTCGCATTTGTGCGCAGATGGTACGCGCGTCTTGAACGCCCAATTTCCTCTCTCTCATTGATAGGTGGCTTTGCGTTTGACGCTTTCACCCTCAGGCGGATCGACGTCTTCTGGGACAACCTCTGGGTTGTTTCGCACCTTGTGATCGTAACTGTCTGCGCCGTCTGGATCAATCTCCTGGATGATTCGCCGCGCGAAAATGGAGTGCAACCTGAAGCCGACGCAGACAGGCTGAACTTCTGGCTTGTAAACTTGATGCAGTTCTTTTTTGGGGGCATCCTTTCGGTTTTTCTTGTTTTTTACTTCCGCAGCGGAACCATTGGCACAAGCTGGCCGTTTCTTCTGATTCTTGCTATGGCGTTCATTGCCAATGAGCGCCTGAAGCGGCGCTTCGCTCGCCTTTCCTTCCAGATTGGTCTATTGTTCTTCACGTTTTACGCCTTTGCGATCTATTTCACACCAATGCTGCTACACAAGATCAGCACAAGGGTGTTTTTGATCAGCGGTGGCGTGAGCGTTGCAGCCATCGCACTTGTGCTTCTGATACTTGCTGTTTTCTCCCGGCATCGGTTCAAGGGACGGAGGGGATGGGCTGTGCTTGGCTCCATCGCGGGCATTCTTGTAGTTGTGAACGGACTTTACTTTCTGAACCTTATCCCGCCGCTCCCTCTATCGTTAAAAGAGGCTGACGTATTCCACTCCCTTGTTGTGAACGGCCCAGGTGATTACACGGTGACCGGCGAACGCCGGACGCTAACCGGGATCGGTTCCATTGACGCGATTGCGCGCTTCTTTGCCTTCCGGCAGACCGTCCACATCAGGCCAGGTGATCCTCTCACGGTCTATACAGCTGTTTTTTCTCCGACCGCGCTGGACATCATGATTGTCCATGAATGGCAGTATTATGACCCTGCCAGAGGAGATTGGATCACGCGGAGCCGCGTTCCTCTTAAGGTTGTGGGCGGCGTCGACGGCGGGTACCGGACCTTCTCTATTTTCCATTCCATTACACCTGGCCTGTGGCGCGTGGATGTGGAAACGCAGGGCGGCCAGGCAATAGGGCGCTTAAACTTCAGGGTTGTTGTCCAGGACAAAGAACCGCCACTCGAGACGGAAACAATTAGCCGCTCCTCAGGGCCCGTCCACAAGGCAAATCCGCCGCCAGCCCGGCATTAGACTTGAGTTTGGGGAATCCGGTGGGCAAGGCGGCCTGCGTTGTGGGTGGCCGGGTGCGCTCTTGCTGCCTGCCGGCGGTCCAGTTTTCACCTGGAGGGATCGTAGTTTAAATAGGGTCCCAGCCATCGCTCAACGGTGGCAATTTCAGTCCCTTTGCGCCGCTGGTAGTCGAGCACCTGGTCGCGCTCGATCTTGCCCACTGCGAAATACCGGGCTTCGGGATGCGAGAAGTATAAGCCGCAAACAGATGCTGCCGGATACATCGCAAAATTTTCGGTAAGGCGGATTCCTGTATTCTGCTCTGCCTTCAACAGATCAAACAGGGTGCGCTTCTCCGTGTGGTCTGGCTGCGCGGGATAGCCCGGAGCGGGGCGAATGCCGCGGTATTGCTCGTGGATCAGATCGTTAAAAGTCAGTTTCTCTTCGCAACCATAATGCCATGCGTCGCGCGCCCGCTTGTGGGTCAGTTCAGCCAGCGCTTCCGCCAGTCGGTCCGCCAGCGCCTTTGCCATGATGGAGTTGTAATCGTCATGCTCCTTTTCAAACCGCGCGACTAGTGGTTCAATGTTGATCCCTGCCGTTACTGCGAAAATACCTAGATAGTCTTTTCGGCCCGTGTCACGCGGCGCGATAAAATCCGCAAGGGCGAGGTTTGGTTCACCATCGGGTTTTTCGATCTGCTGGCGCAGTGTATAGAATGTTGCCTGCACCGTGGTCCGCGACTCGTCAGCGTAAACCTCAATATCGTCACCTATGCTGGCTGCTGGGAAGAAGCCTACGACGCTACGAGCCACGAGCAGATTTTCGCGGACGATGTGATCGAGCAGTTTCTCCGCGTCATCAAACAACTCACGGGCTTTTGCCCCCACTTCGGGTTGCTCGAAAATTTTAGGGTAGATTCCCCGCAGCTCCCAGACGTGGAAAAAGGGTGTCCAGTCAATGTAAGGAACAATCTCCTCAAGCGGCACGGAGTGGGTAACCCGGATGCCGGTAAACGAAGGCTGGGGCGGCGTATAGCGGTCCCAGTCAAATTGCAGGCGGTGACGGCGGGCCTCCTCAAGCGTCCGCAGTTTTTGCGTGCGTGGCCCGCGGTGCGTCTCTCGCAACTTTTCCTGGTCGCTGAGATTTTCATCCACAAAAGGACCGCGAAGTTCCGCACTCGCCAGGCGGCCCACCACGCCGACCGCACGCGAGGCGTCAAGCACATGCACCACGGGTTGATGTTACACAGGGGCAATCTTCACGGCCGTGTGCGCACGGCTGGTGGTTGCGCCGCCGATCAGGAGTGGAATGGTGAATCCTTCACGCTCCATTTCTTTGGCGACATGCACCATCTCGTCGAGCGACGGGGTGATCAGGCCGCTGAGACCAATCATATCGGCATTCTCGCTACGGGCGGCCTTCAATATTTTTTCAGACGACACCATCACGCCGAGGTCAACAACCTCATAATTGTTGCAGCCGAGCACGACTCCCACAATGTTCTTGCCAATGTCATGGACGTCGCCCTTGACCGTAGCCATTACAATTTTCCCGGCAGACTTTGCGCCACCCGTCAGCTGCTTTTCTGCTTCCATAAAAGGCATCAGGTACGCGACGGACTTTTTCATCACACGCGCACTCTTCACTACCTGTGGAAGAAACATCCGGCCGGACCCGAACAAGTCGCCGACCACATTCATCCCATCCATCAGCGGGCCTTCAATCACGGCCAGCGGACGGCCCAGTTTCTGCCGCGCCTCCTCGGTGTCTGCCTCGATGTAGTCGACAATTCCCTTGACCAGCGCGTGCGAAAGCCTTTCTTCCACTGTGCCTTTGCGCCAGGCGTCTTCTTCCGCTGCTTTTTGGCCGCTCTGCTTTACGGAATCAGCGAACGCAAGCAGCCGCTCAGTCGAATCCGGGCGCCGGTTCAGGATGACGTCCTCAACCAGAACCAGGAGGTCCTTGGGGATTTCCTCGTAGATGCCAAGCTGCCCCGCGTTGACGATTCCCATGTCAAGGCCGGCGCGAATGGCGTGGTAGAGGAAGGCCGTGTGCATTGCTTCGCGCACAACTTTATTGCCGCGAAATGAAAAAGAGAGATTGCTGACGCCGCCGCTGATCTTTGCATGGGGCAATTCAGCCTTGATCTCGCGTGTTGCTTCTATGAAGTTCACGGCATAATTCGAATGCTCTTCCATGCC
>JBJKQZ010000140.1:0-3308 GCA_046704865.1 Terriglobia bacterium | reverse complement strand
CCGTTGATAATGTAGGTTCCGGGGCTGAATGTGACGTCCGTCGAACCACCGCTGATGCTGAGGCCACCGCAGTAAACTCCAGGGTAAAGCGTTTGAGTGCCACCGCTGATCGAGTAGCCCCCCGAATAAGTGCAGGACCCAACCGTGGGCGGCTGCAGGTATGCCAGCGGATCACTGAATCCGGCAACTCCCGTAACCGGCGTAGGCGTCGTAATGCACGATGAATTGTTCTTGAAAGCCCCGACAACACCGATATATTTGGCCGACATGCAGCCGCCGCCGTTTGTTACCAGCGCTGCCGTGGAATTGTTGGAGTTGTCCAGAATTCCGCACTGGGCGGTCAGGTTGGAGTTCCCGTTTACAGTGAATGCGCTGGATTGCGAAGGGTCCAGGGCGTAAATGCAGCCGCCGGAAACTCCGGAGTAAGCCACAGCGCGCGTGCTCACCATTTCGGATTTAACACCAAGCAGCTTCATGAAGAACGTTGGCTGCCGCTGGGAAAGAAGGACTTCGACATAAATTGAATTGCCCTGATTCGGGCCGCTGGTTGGTGGATTGTTGACTGTGATGGTCGTCCCGTTGACGCCGTTGGTAAAACCGTTGGTAGCCGCATCGGCCTGGGCAGCCGAGGTTACATCTCCATAACCTACTTCAGCCGCGCCGGCCAGCGCGGCACTATCGGCGGCTGCCTGCATCTGGCGTTGCATGTATCGCAGATATCCCATGTCAATGCCCATACCGGCAAAGCCACACAGGACTATCATCGATAGCGCCATCATCAACAGGGCTTGTCCCGCATCACTCTTAAATCGTCTCATTTCCCCCTCCTCTTTGCTTTCCTGGCCCCTCGTGTCGTGCATCTGTCTTCGCAGATGTCTTTCCACTTCGGGACGCTCTAAATGTAAAACACTCAAGGGAAAGAGGAAATCGGCAGGACTATGCAGATTTGGAGGGAAGTTTACTTAAGCGATGTGGGAACAGATTGTAGCAGGCGGGACAAGGCGCTGTAGCAAGGAGGGAGGAAAACGTGTAGAAGGTGGGATGAACTACAGGAGAAAAAAAGGCGAAAGCAGCCTCAGGGCTCGATAATCTTGTTCCGGATGGCGTAGCGAACAACATCCGCCAGCGAGTGCAAATCGAGTTTGCGCATCACATTGGCGCGGTGTGTGTCGGCCGTCTTAACACTGATGTCAAGCGCCGTGGCGATTTCCTTGCTCGTTTTGCCTTCCGCCAGCAATTGGACGATCTGCCTTTCGCGCACCGTCAGGCGGTCCCCGGTTGGAACTTCCTCCTGGAGAGGTGCGGCCTTCTGCCGGAAGCCATCCAGCACCATATCGGCCACCTTGGAGGTAAAAAAGGGGCGGTGCTCGCTGAGTGAGCGGACGGCACTCACCAGGTCGCGCTTGGCATCCGTCTTCAGGACATAGCCCCGGGCCCCCGCTGCAAGGACTTCACGCACAAGTTCATCGCTTTCGTGCATGGTCAGTATCAGCACCTGGGTTTCCGGGAGCTGCTTCAAGATTTGTTTTGCGGCATCGAGTCCGTTCAATTCAGGCATGCTAATGTCCAGCAGCACAATGTCCGGCTTGAGATCGAGCGTCTGACGCACGGCATCGAATCCGTTCTGTGCCTCAGCAACCACGTTCCAGCCAGATTGGGATTCCACAATGGTCCGCACGCCCTGCCGCACGACCTCATGGTCGTCGGCTATCAGTATTCTCAGTCCGTTATTCATATTGCCTGGCTTGCGACGGGAATTGTGACCGTCACCGCTGTTCCGTCCCCACTGGAAGAGATGTTTAACTGCCCGCCAAGCTGCTGGAGCCGCTGCTTCATTCCGGCAATCCCCACGCCCAAGGCAGCGCCTTCACGCCTTACCTTTTCCAGCGTCTGGGCATCCATGCCGTGCCCGTTGTCAGAAATAGTAAGGGTCAAATCGTCGCCAGTCCGGCTCAGGCAAATGGCGGCCCTGCTTCCGCCTGAGTGCCGGTGGATATTGGTAAGCGCTTCCTGGACAATCCGGAAGAGGGTCAACTCGATTTCCTTGGCCCATCGCTCCCGCCCCTCAGGCATATTGAGCTCAACCTGAACGTTGGAGCGCTTGCTGTAACCTTCCACGTACCACCTCAGGGCCGACTGCAGCCCCATCACGTCCAGGAGCGGCGGGTGGAGCAAGTACGAAAAAGTCCGGATCTCACGCACCGCATCTTCAACAATCTTTAAAGTCTCTTCCATCGTCTTGCGCGACTCCGGCATAAGCTGGAGCGAATCCTTCAACATCGACAGGTTGATAACGCCCGCCGCCAGGCCCTGGATCACGCTGTCGTGGAGCTCCCGCGCCATATTTCTGCGTTCTTCGTCCTGCATGTTCAGAAGACGCGAAGAAAGCATTCTCAGCTCTTTCTCAACCTGTTTCCGGTCGCTGAGGTCATGCGCAATGGCTGCAATACCGGTCAGGCGGCCCGCTGCGTCTTTCACTGCCGAAACCGTAATCGAAACGTCTACCAGGCTGCCATCCTTGCAGCGTCGCACGGTCTCAAAAGGCTTGATGATTTCATTCCTCTTCAGCTTCTCCAGGTTTTCCGTGGGCTCATGCTGCCTGCCCTTGGGCGTAAGAAAAGAAATATGCTTGCCGGCTGCCTCCCCTGCGGAATAACCATACATCTGCTCGGCGCCGCGGTTCCAGCTTGTAATATAACCACTTATTGTCGCTCCGTAAATCGCATCCTGCGAGGATTCGACGATGGCGGCAAGTTTGGCCACCGACGACATGGCCCTCTTGTTCTCCGTTACATCCAGAGCCACGCCGATAACCCCCGCAATCTCATCGTAAGCGTTGCGCAGCGGCTGGACGTTCACCGAAAAAATGTTGCCCGCCATATTGTATTCATAGGTCCGGTGTTCGCCTTTGAGCGCTGCAAGATGAGCAATCACCGGCGGCGATAGCCCGTCTGGGTCGTCAAAGAACTCATGCGAAGTCTTGCCAATGATTTCATCAGTCCTTAGGCCGGAAGCGGTCAGCGCTGCGCCCGATGCGGATAGGATGCGAAGGTCCCTGTCCGTAGTCCAGAGCGCCGCGGGGATCTGGTCAAAAATCAGGCGCAATCGCGCTTCGCTCGCAAGCAGCCTTTCTTCGGCAAGTTCGCGTTCAGTCATGTCGGTGACGATAATGCACAGGCTGCGGACCCCACCGGCTTCCATTTGTCGCGCCCAGAGATCCACCGGCACCAGGGAACCGTTGGCCGCTCTCAGCTCGCACTCCTGCCGGTAACCTGCCACGGATCCGGAGTGGGCCCCCCCCCCCCCCC
>JBJKQZ010000139.1:0-5922 GCA_046704865.1 Terriglobia bacterium | reverse complement strand
ATTCAGGAAACATGTCCTAAAACTATACCGGAGGAAATCCCCTGAAATGCAAAAAATCTGCTGGCTGGGCAGCAGGCCGGAAGTCCCACCGTCGCCTGCGGGTAGACGCGGTGAATTCGTTGGAATAATATTCAGGCACTCCGCAGAAATGGTCCGCATTGGGGGGGGACGAAAACGGAAATGAACACCAGGAATTCCAGGTCTTCAGGGTTTACTGCGCACTGGAATGGCGCGCTGATCTTCATCACTATCCTGTTCGCGGTCATCACAGGCGTTGCCCGGATTCAGTTGTTGAACGCAGCGCCCGTGCAAACTGTAAAGCCGATTTCGCTCGATCCTGCCAATCCGCATTACTTTCTGTTTCGCGGCCGGTCGACGGTGCTGATTACCTCAACGGAACACTACGGAGCGGTGATGAACATGGATTTTTATTATCCCCTCTACCTGAACGAACTCCAGGCGCGCGGTTTTAATCTCACTCGCCTGTTTTCGGGTGTCTATGTAGAAGATTTCGCTGCTTTCAACATTGCCAGGAACACGCTGGCGCCGGCCCCGCTGCGGTTTATTTGTCCGTGGGCCAGGAGCACAATTTCCGGATACGCAGGAGGCGGAAACAAGTTCGATCTCGATAAGTGGGACCCGGCATACTTTCACCGCCTGAAGGATTTTGTGGCGCAGGCCGGAAAGCGCGGCATTGTTGTTGAGATGGTGCTGTTTTGCCCCTACTACGGAGATTCACAGTGGGACCTGAGTCCGATAAAGGCAAGCAACAACGTTCAAGGGATCGGAGACATCCCGCGAACCAAAGCGCTGACGCTTGATAACGGCCCGCTACTGGCCGTCGAGGACGCCATGGTTCGCAAAATCGTCACGGAGCTTCGCGATTTTGACAACGTGTACTACGAGATCTGCAATGAGCCCTACTTTGGCGGCGTGACGATCGCCTGGCAGAACCACATTGCCAAAACTATCAAGAACACCGAAGCGGCGTTCCCCGCACAACACCTGATCGCACAGAACATTTCTAACGGATCGAAGAAAATTGAAGATCCAAATCCTTCCGTCTCCATTTTCAATTTCCACTATTCGCGGCCGCCAGAGAGCGTGGCTCTGAACTACGGATTGAACCGCGCAATCTCTGACGACGAAACGGGGTTTCGCGGGACAGGCGATAGCGCCTACCGGAGAGAAGGTTGGGATTTTATCCTTGCGGGTGGAGCGGTTTACGATAATCTCGATTATTCCTTTACCGTGGGGCATGAGGATGGAACATTCAACTTCCCGCTCACCCAACCGGGCGGAGGCGGCCACGCGTTGCAATCGCAGCTTTCAATCCTGAAAAAATTTATTGATGGATTTGATTTTGTCCACATGCGCCCGGACACCACAGACATCAAGGCCGTAGGGCTCGAAGCCAAAGTTTATGCATTGGCCCAGCCCGGCAGGTCTTACGCTGTATACGTTGATGGCGGTGGTCCGGGTACAACTTTACTTTGCGATGTTCCGCCTGGGCGTTATCACGCGGAATGGATTGATACGCTCACGGGCGCAGCCAGTAAGACGGAAGTCATCAGCCACACGAGTGGCGAACTTGTGCTGGCTTCACCTTCATACAGTGGAGACATTGCACTCAGGCTTGTGCGCTGGGGAAATTAAGGGAATCTGATTTTTGCATGCTCAGAAATAACCACTTTGAAAACATAGAAGAATCTACACTGGCAGTGGACAATGTTTCACGCTGGCCCCAGTCACTGTATTATATAAGTTATTTATTATCAATCCGTTACAAAAGGAATCTGAGTGGCAAACAACCTGCACCTTTGTTGGCGTGGGGCAAATAGAATCGTGTACCCCGAAAAGTTTTTAAGTTCAGTACAAACACCTGATTGGAGGGTAGCGATGAAAAGTCTTAAGTCTTTCACAAAATACTCGTGCATCGCAATTCTTGCAGGAATGGTTCAGTTCGCATGGAGTGCGACACCCGCTTCCGGGCAAGCTCAAGCCAGTGCGAATTCGGCCGCCAGTGCCGCCACTTCAACCGCAGCGGCGGCTTCAAGTAGGGGTCAATCTGCGGAAATCAAGAATGGAACAAAGATTTCTGCAGAACTGATGTCCAACATTGATACGCGCAAACTGAATCAAGGCGACAAGGTAAAAGCGCGTGTCACGAAAAACGTCAAACAACATGGCAGGGTGGTGGTCCACAAAGGCGACATTCTTGTGGGAAACGTAACCAGCGTCCGGAACAGCCTGAAGGGCAAGGGCGGTTCAAGAATGGGCGTGCAGTTTGATCAGTTGGTTCACGGAAACTCCACAACGCAACTGAATGCCGTTTTGACTTCAGTCTTTGCAGCGCGCGGCAGCAGCCAGGCGGACGAATCTGAATCCATGGCGATGCCGCAGATGCAAGCTCCTGTTGCGCCAGCGGCAGGAGGCGGTGGCGGTGGATTGCTTGGCGGAGTGGGATCTAGTGTGGGCTCCACGGTCGGCTCGACGGTAGGGGCGGCAGGGTCAACTCTGGGACAGGCAGGCGGAGCAGTTGGCGCCACGACCCAGAACACGTTGGGGGCAGGGTCAAACTTCGGTCTGGCGACCCCGATGCGTGAGATTCACGTTGGGTCATCCGCATCGGCGGGAACTTCGGCCGGGACAAACTCGATGCTCAGCACGCACAAGGGCAATCTGCGGCTTGAATCCGGCACGCAAATGCAATTTCGAGTTGCCGCAAACGGCAACGTGCGGGCCTCTCGGTAGAGGAAAGCGCATCGATGAAAACCAAAAGGCCGGCTCCTGCGGGGCCGGCCTTTCACATTGCAATGGAATATCAAAATTGTCTTGGCCAGTCGGAGGCTTTATCTCGCCATCCAGCCGCCATCCACGGTAAAGACGGAACCACTCACGTAATCGGAAGCTGCCGAAGCCAGAAAAACGGCCATGCCCTGAAGGTCTTCAGGGTCACCCCATCTTCCGGCAGGAATGCGCTCGAGGATAGCCTTGTTGCGCGCGGGATCGTTTCTCAACGCAACAGTATTGTCAGTGCTGATATAACCCGGCGCAATGGCATTCACCTGGACGCCCTTTCCAGCCCACTCATTGGCGAGTGCCTTGGTCAACTGGCCGATGCCGCCTTTGCTTGCCGCATAACCTGGGACCAGGATACCACCCTGGAACGTGAGCAGCGAGGCCGTGAAAATGACTTTGCCCTTCCCACGCGCCACCATACCTTTGCCAATCTCGCGGGTCAGGATGAATTGTGAGTTTAAATTCACTTCGATGAGCGTGTCCCAATATTCGTCCGGGTATTCGGCGGCAGGTTTGCGAAGAATTGTCCCGGCATTGTTGACAAGGATATCGATCACAGGGAATTGTGCCGCCACTTGATTGATCAATTGGTAGAGAGATTTCCGGTCTGCAAAGTCGCACGCGTAGCCTTTGAACTTGCGTCCGAGTGCGAGAACTTCCCTTTCTATCTCGCTGCCGGAAGCCTCCATGGATCGGCTGACGCCCACGATGTCCGCTCCGGCCTCGGCCAGGCCAAGCGCAACCGCTTTTCCGATGCCTCTCCGGCATCCGGTAACCAGGGCTGTTTTTCCATCCAGTTTGAATCTGTCAAGGATAGGCATTGTTTGTTCCAATTGGTAGTCGTAGATTCCGCTGCTGGCGTGCTCCTGTCAAAGAGCTCTATCCGGCGGTCACAAAGAACTCCACTGGCTACATTACCAACGCGATTGCGGTGCCGAATACGCAGCTTCAGCATTGCATCGGTTAAGGGCGATAAGGGTCAGGGCCAAAGTACACTAACGCTCAGGAAACGATGCAGCGCGGGGAACCTGATAACCACACCACGGGTCAGTGGCCAGATAATCACCGGTGAGTGCGTAGGCCCGCGAACTAGATCCGCCGCAGATGGATCGATATTCACACTGCCGGCAACGTCCGTGCAGAGCGTCCGGATTGCGCAGTTCGCGCATCAGAGGAGAATTGCGGTAGATCTCGGTGATACTCTGCGATCGCACATTTCCCGCCGACTTCGGCAGAAAACCGCTCGGATAGACTTCACCCAGATTGGAAACAAAGACAAATCCCTTGCCCGCGTTCACTCCATGAGGCGCAAAGCCGATGGTATGCCCCGGACCTTCAGACCTTCGCAATATCTCTGGCATCGAGACCAATCCGCGGGGACCCGGGTGGCCATGCGAACTTTGGGGAGTGTCCCCTTGGGACTCATGCTGTGCCACAAACCGCCGGTAGTGTGGTGCTTCAGTGACTTTCAGAATAAAGTGCGATTTCTTCTGAACCTCATAAAGGATTGCAAACAGTTCCTCGCACCGGCGCGCCTCAATTCCGTCCAGCGCTTCTCCTCGCCCGACTGGAACCAGGAAAAACACTTCCCAGAAGACTGCGCCAAGACGATCAACCAGTTCAGCCATCTCAGAGAGATAAGGCGCGGAACCAGCCCAAAGCGTTGTGTTAATCTGCAACGGCAGTCCATGCTGCCGCGCCCATTCTGCCGCCGCAATCGTCTTGTCAAACGCCCCTTTGACCTGCCGGAAGCCATCATGCAGGTCAGCCTGCGGATTATCCAGGCTCAGGGCCATCTGGTCAAGTCCTGCGTGCTTCAGGTCGCGGACGAGTTCCGAAGAGAGAGTGGGAGTCGCGGCCGGCACAGTGCCCATGCGGAGGCCAAGCCTCTTCCCTTCGCGAACCAGGTCCAGCAAGTCGGGACGTTTGGCAGGGTCGCCGCCACTCAGGATGAAGACCGGCGTTCCCATCTGGGCGGCATCAGCCAGCAGCTTGAATCCTTCCGCGGTCGTGAGTTCTTCGGGATGACGCAATGGCTGCGCAGAGGCGCGACAGTGCATGCAGGCAAGATCACATGCCTGGGTTGTTTCCCAGATCACCAGAAAAGGAGCGACGGAAAAATCAATTGACGGTCTCATGGTACTTCAATCTTACCAGATCAAAAGCTTAGCAGCGGGTAGCCTTGTAAGACAACAGCTCTCCCAAGCAATGGCGCAATCATGAATTCGGGCACGCAACGTGACACAGGTACAGATATCGTACTCGTTGTTTCAAGAATGTGCGGCGGCGAAAAGTTGCCAATATGTTAGACTGGGGAGAATCATGATGTTCTACAGACGGGCCTGTAGCTCAGAAGGATAGAGCAACGGTTTCCTAAACCGTAGGCCGGGGGTTCGAATCCCCCCAGGCCCTCTTTTCAATAACTTACAGACGTAATAAACACCTAAGAGCAGCGGTCCACTGAACCGTCGTGCTTTCGGATGAGTGAAAAATAAAGACTCCACCCAGCAGAGCCGAAGCTCAAAAGTTTTTGCTCGAGGTGCATCTAAGGTGCATAATTTCTACGATAATTCCAGCTGCGCGTCCGCACCTTAGACCTGGGGAACTCACACCTTCTTGAGCACTGTTGGGGCGATAGCTTGCAACACTGCCACAGGGGCAGAGGGGCGGCTCAATTGAGCAACAGATGCGATACATTCCTCGTGCTCGTCAACCGTATTCCGGGTGGTCTTGCCCGCCAAGAAGAGGACCGGAAGAAGCGACAAGGCACGAATCATGCTTCACCGCTTTCATCTGAGTCTTCACCTGATGGTGAGCTGAAACAGGATTCCGGCTTGTACCTTGACAAAGCAGAGTGCGTGCGCCAAGCTTAAGGCATGGCAAATATGGGTTTGCCTGCCGCTCGGTCCCTGGATGCGACAACAAGATTTAAGTCCCCCTACCTGTGAAGAAAGTGCTCTCCCTTCTTCTTCCAGTGAAGCCGACCACCCGCATTCCCCGGAGAACGGCGTACATGTTGAAGTCGAAGAAGGAAAGTAGGCCGATGATGGTCCATCCTGCTGAAGTGGAAGCTGCAAAGGCTCAAATGATGATCGCGCGAAAGGCTCTTGAGGACTATGA
>JBJKQZ010000138.1:0-3075 GCA_046704865.1 Terriglobia bacterium | reverse complement strand
ACTATAACTATGGCAACTCAGCCGTCTGCACCAGCGTTGCATCAACAGCCCCTGGCTGCAGGCAGGCGTCTACCAACATCGTCACGCCCATCGCGAACATGCATTACGATGCTCTTCAGACTCAACTGAAGCATCAATTTGCCCATGGGTACCAGGTGATGCTCTCGTACACCTGGTCCAAGAACATCGGAATGGCGGGTGTGACCGATGAAAAGAGCCATCCTTACATCAACACGCCAGCGTTCTACTACCTCAATCGCGGGCTTTCTCCGTGGGACCGTCCTCAAAACTTCCAGGCGGTCTTCATTGGTCAGTCTCCTTTTGGAGCGGGTAAACACTGGATGACAACCGGCATCGGTTCCAAAATTCTGGGTGGCTGGCAGATCAGCGGCGTCATGTCAAAGGTTTCAGGGACCGTTTTTGAAGTCAGCTCCGGCGGGTCCTCCGCGACCAACCTGAACGCGACGGTTGGCAATGCCCAACGGCCGAACCTCTTGGGGCCCATTCATGTAAAGAGCCAATACGGGCCGCATACCACCTGGTTCGATACCTCAGCTTTTGGTCCGGTAACCGCGCTGAATACCTTTGGCACCTCTCCATTCTATCCACTCCACGGGCCGCCCTATTTTGATTTCGACGCGGGGCTCGCACGAAACTTTAAAATAACTGAGCGCTTCAACCTGCAGTTCCGCGCCCAGTCTATCAACTTCACCAATACACCTCACTTCAGCAACCCGACCGGCGACTTCAACAGCAGCTCATTCGGCCGGGTCAATGGACTGGCCAATACGGGCCGTGACGGCGGGGTGGATGCCCGCCAGTTCGAGTTCAGCGCAAGGCTGAGTTTTTGACCTCACAACTGGCACGATGAACTCAACCTTTGGGGGATCGCATACCATTGCGGTCCCCCTTTTCTTTTTAACGAGAAGCAATTAAGCCGGTATTGGCGCCAAAGTGCAGGGAATTGCTGCAAGCCTCTGGTCACTGGCATTTGTGTGTCTTGGCCATTCAAATCCCTGCCAGAGTTGTTACTATTAAGTTACTAGTAAACACTCGAATGCCATGTTAATTCATCTTGCAAATCTTCAGCCGCATGATATGCTCCGGAAATCAATAGGACCAATTAGGGCGGGCAAAGCACGAGACAATCTGGTGTCAGCTGGGAGGTGGGTATGAATTTGGTGCGCAGGAGTGTAGGAATATTCATCCTGAGTGCGGTGGTAATCTGCCTAATGGCCGGATTTGCAAGCGCACAGGTGATTTCACGGGGCAGCTTCAGTCTTTCGAACGACGCGCAGTGGGGCAAGAAAGTGTTGCCGAAGGGAAATTACAACTTTACTGTGCGGGAGACCGGCATAATGGGCGTTACGGTTACAATGACCAGCGCGGACAAGCCATCGCATGAGTTTGAATTGATGGGAATGCAGCGGACTGCCGACGCTTCACTGAAGGGTTCGGGCAGCACCGTGATCGTCAGGTACGGCAGGGGTGGGGACATTCTTGAAAGCATCTACTTGGCCGGGAATGACGTCGAGTACACGTTTCCCATCAACCGCAAGAAGAACGCGGTAATGGCAAAAAATTCGAGCCCGCGCAAAGAATTGACAATGCGCGTACCCATCCGCACACCGAAATAAATTTAAGCGAGGGACTCACGTCACCCGCATCGGGTAGGAACAATCGCACGAGAGTGGGCGGATCGAATTACGAGGAAAGAGTTTCTTCGGCGGTGAGGATTTCTTCGGCGTTGGCAGTGCCCGTACCTCTTTTCATAATGGTAACTGATGCCGCTAGATTGCCCATGCGCGCGGCTGCAACCGGATCACCGGTAACGGCCAGCGCCATTGCGCAGGCGGCCGCAAAGCTGTCGCCGGCGCCACAGATGTCCACCGGCTTTCCAACTGCGCGGGTTTCCGCCCAGGCTTCCTGTCCATCCTGGAGTACAAGCGCACCCTTCGGGCCGTGCGTGACCATCAAGACTTTCGCTTCAAGATGCCGGAGCAGCGCCGGGAAATCCACTCTTCCGAAAAGGTTTTGACTAGCGGCTTCCGCTTCATCCCGATTGGGCTTCAAGATAACTTTGCGGAACAGGTGGACACGCTTGCGGGAATCGGCAAGAAAGATTTTTTGCGGGTGGCTCTCTGCAAGGCTGATGATTGAGTCCCGCACCCGTGACGTTACCACTCCTCCGGCACTCGTTTCCGCCTGGTCGGCGATGAGAACGACGTCAAACGAAGGGACATCTGCAAGAAGGTTATCGATCAGGTGTTCTTCCGCTGCTTCAGGCAATGGCCGAGTTGAAATGAAATCGACGCGCGGCTGATCTTCTTCTCCAGTCTGGCTGTTCAGCAACTTGGTGTAGGTGAAAGTCTGCCAATCTCGAATTTTGACCATTCTGTCCGCTGCGATACCACGTGCGGTCAGAGCCTTTTCCAACTCAAAGCCGAAACCGTCATCACCGCGCGCGCCGATCACGGAAACCCGTCCCGCACCCATCGCCGCCAGATTGTTGGCTACCGTTCCTCCGCCGCCGGGAGTGACCTGCGTGGAGACCACACCCAGGCGCGGAATTCCCGTTTCTCGCGAAGGTTCGGAAATTGCGGGGTCATAGGTACACCAGCGATCAAGACAGATGTCACCTACGACCAGAGCGTTTAGTCCGGAAAAAGCTGCCAGGATGTCAGCCGTTTTCATTCGGCCTCCAGCAGCGCGCAGTGGAGCGCCGGCATGGTGGCGCGATGGTCACCGCAGAAGTAGAAGCTCTCGCCTCCATCGGCTACGGTACGGACCAGGATCGTTTTGTGTGGCCGGAAGTAATAGCCGGGGTCCGTCTTGGGCAATTCGTGGTGGATATCGCCTTGAATCGGCACCAGGTCAAAAACCGCCGTGGTGAAATTCCTGATCGAACGTCCCTGTTGCCGGGCCACATTGCGGACCATCGAGAGCGCCTTCAGATAAACTTCCGGGCCCATGATGGCTGTGCCAAAGTCGAGCATGACGCCGCCTTCAAGCGCCTCCACGGTTTTGGTGAATATCAGGAAGTCGCGATAGCTGGCCGCGCCGAGCGCAGCGCCG
>JBJKQZ010000137.1:0-3931 GCA_046704865.1 Terriglobia bacterium | reverse complement strand
TCCGGTCATATTGAACTTAGGCCCGAAAAGGCCGGTAATCGGACGCAGGCGCGAGCGTACAAAAGTGGCGGTGCCGCCAGTGCTCGTCGTCGTAGTGTAATTGCGCTCGAAGTCGTAGTTCATCTCTGCTTCCAACTGGGTAAATGAACTCACGTTAAACGCTACTCGTCCTCCTATACCCACAAAGTTCGATGCGGGATTGCTTCGGTAGAGACGGAAGTAGTCTATGAAGACTCCCACTTCAGCGTGGTTGTAGGCGTCTTGGGCCATGACCAGGGAAGGTCCTGCCAGGCAGGAAACTAGAACAACTAAGGAACAGATGACACGTTTCATTCGTTTTAAATTCTCCTCACGGAATTCGCGTGAATGCCTTGCCCTGTGCGGCAGACTTCACGTCGGCGCATTTTCCAGGGCGTCCTTTCGGTCGCGGTTTAGGATGCCAGGGCTCAAGAGCAGGTTGGGCAAATCAGAAGCGCAGGCATTATATGTACCTTAGGAATCAGTGCATTGCTGTAGCTGAGGAGTGAAGAAAAAGGCATGCCACAAGCAATGTACTCGGCGGGCATTCTTACAATCTGTTATCTTTTGTGGAGTCTCTCAGCCATTTGTCCTCCTCGTGTTGGGGGCATCAATTGCTATGTCAGAAGCCGAGCGCCCCGAACCTTCTAGGCTTTACCGCTGGATGGTGCTGCTGTTTCTCAGTATTGCCATGTTCGGCAATTACTACTTCTATGACGCGCTCAGCCCACTTGCCGACGTACTTCAGAAGCAGCTGCATTTCAGCAATGAAAACATTGGTCTGCTGAATTCTTTTTACAGCATTGCACCCATTGCCACGGTCCTGATTGGCGGCATCATCATTGATCGGATTGGGACTCGAAAAGCCACATTAATGTTTGGTGTGATTTGCCTAATTGGCGCCATGGTAACTGCTTCCACTCCGACTTTCTGGGTAATGGCGTCAGGACGGTTCATCTTCGGCATGGGTGCCGAATCTCTGATTGTTTCCATTACAACCGCTTTGGCAAAGTGGTTCCGTGGGAAAGAACTGAGCTTCGCCATCGGTATCAACCTCATGATTTCCCGTTTTGGGACGTGGTTGGCGCAAAATTCGCCAAGCTGGGCTACTTCCGCTTACAACAACTGGCAACAGCCGTGGCTGATTGGCGTGGCCTTTGTGACGCTGTGCGTGGTGGGTCCGATTTTTTACTGGATTCTGGAAAAACGCGCTGTAGAAAATTACAGCCTGGGTAGCGCCGGACAGACAGACAAAATCTCCATGCAGGACATTCTGAAATTCGGCCGGTCGTATTGGTATCTGGTAGCGCTATGTGTATTGTTTTATTCCTGCATTTTTCCGTTTGAGACTTTCGCAGTCAAATTCTTCATGGACGCGCACCACACCAGCCGAGAATTGGGCGGCTTCATGCTCAGTGTGCTTACTGGATTCACTATGTTTGGAACGCCCGCATTCGGTTACCTTGCCGATCGTATCGGCAAGCGCGCCCTGCTGATGATTTTTGGATCGAGTCTGCTGATTCCGGCTTTTATCCTGCTGGCGTATAGCCATATTTCCCTTTACCTGCCAATGGCATTTATGGGAGTCGCCTTCGCATTGGTACCAGCCGTAATTTGGCCCTCGGTTGCGTATATCGTGGAAGAAAAGACACTCGGTACGGCCTTCGGACTCATGACCATGATTCAAAACATAGGGCTGGCTGGTTTTAACTACGTATTGGGATGGGCCAATGACTATGGCCATGCCGGGCCTGAAAAACCCTCGGGATACCACCTGATGTTGGAAATACTGACCTTTATGGGGATAGTGGCAATGATTTTTGCATTTCTTTTGCGCCATCGTGAAACTGGCCCCCATGGTCATGGGTTAGAAACGATTACGACCGCTTCTGCGGCGGCCTAGCCGCTAAAGTCCAGATGCCATTGACGGCGTTTGGCTTATGCAGTTAGGCTGCCAAATGGGAACGAAAGTAACCTGGAGCGGGAGACGATTCTTGGGAGTTCTGTAATGACAACCTGTTCCAGTCTGGTTCGGGACGTTTTTCAGGGAGCAACTTACACGCAAGCAGTACAACGGAAAGAGAGTTATGCCGCATCACACCTAGTGCGGCCGGAAAACCCGGATTTGACGACCGCTAAAAAAACAAAAGGCAGTAAGCTCTCCGAAGCGGAGGCCATCGAGCGTGCCAAACAAGGGGACGCCGAGGCTTTCGAAGTTCTCTACGGCCTCCACAAGCGGCGAGTGTATTCGTTATGCCTGCGCATGACCGCCAACACGGCAGAAGCCGAAGATCTGACGCAAGAGGCCTTCCTTCAGCTTTTCCGCAAGATTGGAACGTTCCGTGGCGAATCGGCATTTTCAACCTGGCTGCACCGGATGTCGGTCAACGTGGTGTTGATGCACCTGCGCCGCAAGGGACTCCCAATTGTGCCGCTGGAAGATACGCTCGAGACGGAAGAAGAATCGCCCAAAAAGGAGCCCGGCGCTTTGGATCCGGCTTTGGTCGGTTCGGTGGACCGGTTGCAGCTCGAACGCGCTGTCGAGTCGTTGCCGCCGGGGTATCGCATGATTTTTGTGCTACATGACGTTGAAGGTTATGAGCATAATGAAATTGCCGACATTGTGGGTTGTTCCATCGGCAACAGCAAGTCGCAATTGCATAAAGCACGTTTGAAGTTACGAGAGCTTCTCAGGAAGCCCAAGATCGGACGAATTGGGACGCATTGAGTGGCCTCAGGGGAAAAGTGGTATCGGGGAGAGGGTAGTATGGACTGCGCGGAATTTCAGAAGGTCTTGCCGGAGTGCATTGATACCGGACAGGATGGGGAATATAAACGGCACGCTGAATCGTGCCAGGAATGTTCCGGATTGCTGGCTGATCTGAAAGCGATCAGCCAAGAGGCATCGCACTTGCGGGAGTTATCAGAACCCAGCCCGCGGGTGTGGAGCCGTATTGAAATTGCTTTGCGGCAGGAGGGGCTTATCCGTGAACCACTCCCGCTGCTTGTTCCTGCCCGGCGTTCTCGCTGGACAATCGGCTGGCTCGTGCCATTGGCAGCCTCCGGCCTGATTGCGCTGGGGCTGGTAAGTTATCAGCGGCTCTCCGCGCCTCCCCAGGTTGGGGAGAGCATCACGCAAACCCCGGCAGTTACCACAGCGAAGGTTATGACCCACAGGCCGGGCATCCGTGCCACGGTGCCATCCGCGGAAGATCGCCAGTTTCTAGCGATGGTCGCTTCGCGCCCTCCCGCGGTTCGCGCCAAATACGAAGAGGATTTGCAACGCGTCAATGCTTATATTCACGATGCTCAGGAGTCTCTGCAGCAGGACCCGAACGATGAAATAGCGCAACAGTATTTGATGGATGCGTACCAGCAGAAGGCAACCGTGTATCAATTGGCTTTGGATCGTTCTCTGCCATAGGCGGACAGCATGAGGCGAAGAGTTGAGGGGAGAGGTTTTATGGAGATCAGGGGTCGCAAGGTCGCACTCGCGCTGGGAGTTGTTCTGGTCATCGCCGCTGTCGCCTCTGGGGAGACGCGAAAGGAGTTGCGATTTAAGGTTGGGCGTAAGGCTCTCGTCTCGATCACCAATGAATACGGCCCCATCTCCGTGAAGCCCGGTGTCAGCCGGCAGGTCGTCGTTACCATCATCACCTACACCGACAAGGTGGATGTCGCGCAATCGCAACGCGGCAACCGGATTGACGTCGTCTCTTATCCTCATCCCGGTGCGGACGCTGAATCCGGACGGGTGGATTTTGAGGTTGTGGTACCCATGGATACCAGCCTCACGCTTCGCTCTACCTCGGGCGCGTTGACTGTAGAAAGGCTGCATGGTGATGTCAGCCTGGAAGAAACCGCCGGGTCAGTAAATGTTCACGATTTCAATGGAGCTCACGTACACGTCAAA
>JBJKQZ010000136.1:0-4405 GCA_046704865.1 Terriglobia bacterium | reverse complement strand
GAGATATGACCAAACCGCGGGCGAAAGCTTCCAAAGCATAAAGAGAGGAACCGCGAGGACCAGCAGAAATACCGCGCTGCCCTGAGCTTTTGCGTTCCCTGTAATAGAAGCAAAGACAAGCAGAGCTACAAGAACGCTTGCCCATGTGCTTCGTGAAAACGCCACCAGAACCGCCAAACTCAGAATTGTTACCGAGAGGATCAGCGCTGGCCGCCGAATACGGAGAAGCTGCTCTTTCCGTGCCAACAGTGCCGCGGAAGTCACGACCAGGAAAAAGCCGCAGAAGTTGCCGAAATTTGAAGATTCATAGAACACTCCCTGCGCCCGGCGCAAGACCACGGTTCCCATCCAGATGAATTGATCTGCAGCCGGATGTGAGAAAGGGACGGGCCAGATGAAATCGACGATGCCGTATGCCGCTGAGACCACTGCTCCAGCCAGAAGCAGCCGAATGGCCCAACGCTCGCAACCGGTCTCTGAAGCCCGGGCGCCGCCACGAATCAGGCAATAGACAAACGCCATCTGTGAAAGCAGCAGCCAGCGTGAAAGGCCGCCTGCTCCGGGCCCGGCTCCCGAGAGCCACCACGCAAAAGGAAGTGAAAACGCAATAGACAGAAGAAAGATCGCCAGACCCCCTGCAATGGCGTCTCTGCCGAAATTAAGGTCTCGAAAACGGCAGACGACGATCGCGACCCCGATAGGGAGGAGGAAGAAAGAGAGAAAAACCGGCGTGTGTCCCGTTTGAGAAAGGAAGAATGGTGGAAATATCTCCAGCACCACCAGGAAAGTGACAGCAAAGATCAGAGGTTCTTTAACTGAGACTGCTGCGAACAACAAATATGCAATGGTTCCCACAAGCAACAACGTCCATCGGGATGCAGAGCCCAGGAGCACCAGCGAGCATCCGACAACGAGAGCTGCCACTGCATAGTGGATCAGGTTGCGAACTGACTGTAACGGGATGTGATGCGACTGTCCACTCATAAGCCATCGTCCGTAAGAAGCTGCCACTCACTGCGTCGAGGTAAACCCATCGTGAACAGAGTTCCCATGAGAACCAGTAGTATCCAGGCTCCGGACCATTGACCGCAGTATGCTGGTGAGGAAGTAGCAAGAGCTCCCAGAGTGACCAGCAGGGTTGCTGGTACGAGAACCTTTACGACATCCAGGCCGGCTACGCGCGCGTGGTTTTCCTTCACCAGAAAATAGAGATAGAAAGAGCACATGACGAATTCACGGACCACATCTGCGAGTGCGCAGCCGCTGACTCCGAAATGGGCCGTGAAGACGAGGCTCAAGCACAGACCCAGAGTGACGCCCAAGCCGAGAGCGCCCACGTAGACTCTGCGGCGCCGTGCCGCAATGAACACGTAGAAAAGCACGGTGTTCATAAACACCAGTGGAAGCATGGGAGCCAGCAGTCGCAGCGTGGGTGCAGCAGGCGCCAGGGCCTCTCCAAAGACCCAGGGCATCAGCGCTGGGGCGCCAAACCACAAAACAAGCGCGCCCAGGCTGGCGGCCAGCAGACCATTCTTCAAGAGGCCCTTCACATAGCCAGTGTGGTGAATGGAATCTCTTCGGAAAAGCCGGGATAGCTTGGGAAACAAAATGGTCATTAGAAGTGAAGTAACCAGAAACATTCCGACCGGAAGCCAAGCTGCCGCTTGAAATTGGCCGAGAATCTGATTCGAAACGTAGCGGCCCAGTACCAGAACGTCCAACCGCAGGTTTAGCGCCTGCAACATCGCGGTCACCCCTATCGGAAAGCTTGAAATCGCAATCGTCGAGAGCCGTTTGCGGTCCCACCTGGCAAGACGCCCCGGAGAGAACTTTGTCCTGATGAACCGCCAGCCAAGGAAGATCTCTGCTATTTGCCCGGCGATCAGCGCGGCAACTATCACCAGGAGATTGGCATGCAATGCCAGGGCTGCTGCTGCCCATCCCACAGCCACAAGCGAATTGATGCTTTGCTGATAGGCAACAAAATGCATCCGTTCGAAGGCCTTGAAAACCACCATGGACGCCTGGGAGTACGTTTGAAGGACCACACGCGCCGCCAACAAATAGAACAGAAAGCGCCTTCCCGCATCTGGTATCAACCATCTACTGCCTAAGACTATGAAAATGACGAGGGGGCCTGTCATGAAGAGCTTCAGCCAGTGAATATTCCAAAAAATGGCAGGCAGCCTTTCAGGGCGGGTCGAAAGTTCATTCACCGCAAACAGGTGCATCCCAAAGTCAGGAATGAGCAGCAGGATGCTGGCAAACGCCAAAGCGTACCCATATTCTCCTAATGCACTCGGTCCGAACCGGCGGGCGATGATGACGGCCATGAGGAGTGTTGCAGAGCGCGCCACTGCCTCACCGCCAAAAATCGCCGCCGTGTTCAGAAACAACCGCCGGGGGAACGCTTGAGGGATGGCAGACATGAAGGTCCTTCAATCTTTCTGGACGACTACCTGATCGAACTCTTCAACAGACAAAAAGTCCGGGTGGCGCATTTCGCGAACGTTCTCGATGAGCAATGCCAATGACGCAAGCAAAATGGCGCCGAACAGGAATCCAAGCAGCGTGTTCAGGATGATTTTGGGTCGGACCGGGCGTTCAGGAATAATGGCAGGAGCTACCAGCTTCAGGTCCTGGGACTTCGAACTGACGGTCACCGAGGCGTTCTGGTATTCATGGCTCGCCGTCTTGACTGCTTCAGATGCCAGTTTGTAATCCTGGTCGCCTTGGTCCACCGCGTTCCGCAATGTCGTGATGCGGTCAAGAAGACTGGAGATTTGTTGGCTCAACTGGCCAAGCCTCGCTTGTGCTGCCTGCGACCCCGCGTCTTCAGCCGAGGCGTCGACGGTCGCCTTCACCAGGTCCCTCTGGATGCTCTCGCGCGTCGTGTTGAGCGACTCTTCAATCATGGAAAGCGGCGCGTGCGACGGATCGAGTTGTTCCACGGATCTTTCAAGAAATCGATCTGCGATGACACTCTTCTTCAGCTCGTATGTTCGCGGTTGGGCGGCCAGGGCCTGCTTCAACGCCTTTTTCCTGCTTTGGTCTTGAGCCAGGGCAAGTCGCAACTGTTCAAGGTGGATTGACAGCCGTTCTTTCTCTGCCAGCAAAATGCTAAGTTCTTTTTCCCGATCCTCCATTTGGGCTTCTTGCTGGATCTTAACGCGCTGAGCGGCGGCCTTCGTCAATCGCTCCGTGGCTTCTGCAAGTTGCCTTTTCAGGAAATTTCGCGTCGAAAGAGTATCCGCCACGTTCATCTCGTCATTGAACTGGACGGCCCGCATGGCAAGGTCATTGGCAAGGTCGGCGGCCATCTTTGCATTGGGGAATTCGATCTCAATCTCAAGGAGCCTGGTGGATTTTGGAATCTGAACGTCCATGTAGTTTTTGCGCCGGAATTTATCGACCGTAAGGCTGTAAGGGGGGCGATCCAGATGGAATTTCTCGAGTGACTCGCGGATGAGCGCGTCATTGTCGACAAAGGGGATAAAAGTAGGCAGTGTGGCCAGTTGTTGCCACGGGGTGTCACCAGAGCCGGAACCAATCTTGGATTCAGACACCATGATGTAGGTGGTCGCCCGATAGGTTTTGGGCAGGTACAGGCTCACGAGTAGAGCTGCGCCAGCGCATGCACCTGCACCTTCAACGATCCACCGCCAGTGACGCCGCAATTTGCCGACCCTCATCACCAAGCGTCGGTCTGCATTGGAATCCATCATTGAGTTAACCTTTCAATCCATTCTTTCAATAGGCGTTCCGGTGGAAGAAAGTGCGAGTCAGCGTCAGGAGCAGAATCTTGATGTCGAGCCCCATGGCCCAATTCCGGATGTAGTAAAGATCATGAGCAACGCGTTGGGCAATTGAAGTGTCCCCTCGCCACCCATTCACCTGAGCCCACCCTGTAATGCCGCTCTTGACGTAGTGACGCGACATGTATTCGGGCACTTCCTCTCGGAACCGCTCCAGGAAAAATCGTCGCTCGGGCCGCGGACCGACAACGCTCATATCGCCCTTGAGGACGTTGAGAAACTGAGGGAGTTCGTCCAGGTTGCTGCGGCGTAACCAGCGGCCCACTGAAGTTACGTACGGGTCATCCCGGGATGTCCAGTGACTGCCGGAGTTGAGCGTGGGGTCCTGGCGCATGGTACGAAATTTCAACATGCCGAAAGGCTTGCCATTCAGTCCGACGCGTTCTTGGGTGAAGAATACAGGGCCGAGGGATGTCAGCTTGATCAGAATGGCTATCAGCAAAAACACCGGTGAGAAAATGACCAGCGCGGCAAGTGACAGCACAATGTCGAAGAGGCGTTTCAATACTGCATATCTGAAATTTTCGGTCGGGTAATGGCGGACATCGACCAGGGGAATTCCGCCAAGGTTGTGCACCTGGGTATCAGTT
>JBJKQZ010000135.1:0-6259 GCA_046704865.1 Terriglobia bacterium | reverse complement strand
CCTCCAGGGAATTGATTGCTATCGCAACGAAGGCTGCGATGGCATCGTTGCCCTGGGCGGAGGCAGCCCGCTTGACGCTGCCAAGGTCATTCGCCTCGGGATTACGCATCCGCTTCCCCTTGAGCAGTACGACGATCAACTGAACGGTGGGGACAAAATCAGCAGCAACCTTCCCCCAATGATTGCAATTGCCACTACCTCGGGCACCGGAAGCGAAGTGGGCCGGAGCGCAGTGATTATGCTCAAATCAACTGACCGGAAGACTGTTATCTTCAGTCCGTATCTGATTGCAAATGTCGCAATTGATGATCCTGAACTGACAGTGGGCATGCCACCCACCATTACGGCCGGTACGGGACTTGATGCGCTGACGCATAACGTCGAGGCGTATCTGGCCAAAGGCTACCATCCCATGTGCGACGCCATTGCGCTTTACGGAACACGGCTGGCAGCCGAAAACCTGACACAAGCCGTCCGCAATGGCGATAACATCCAGGCGCGCACCAACATGATGATGGCGTCCATTATGGGCGCGGTGGCTTTCCAGAAAGGACTGGGCGTTACCCACTCGCTGGCGCATCCGCTGTCTTCCATCGCTGGCCTCCATCATGGAACCACTAACGGCGTTCTTCTGCCCTATGTCCTGGAGTTCAACCGTTCTGTTGCGGAGGATCGACTGCGGGACCTTGCGATTGCTATGGAGTTGAATGTTTCTGGCCTTTCTGTGCACGATGCAGCATCAGCTGCCATTGACCGCGTGCGGCAATTGCTCAAGGAAATCGGTGTTCCCGAGCATCTCAGTGCGCTGGGTATCCGCCGGGATATGATTCCCGCGCTCTCGGCAAAAGCCATGGAAGATGCGTGCCATACTCTTAACCCGCGACCCTGCACGGCATCTGACATGACCGAATTATACGAGGCCGCACTCTAGCCCCGCTTCCATTCACCCAAGCATGTTGCACAACGGGCAACTGGCGGGTAGCCCGAAAAAACAGCAATACCGATGCGGATACGCTCCGGGCGCAATTCGCCATCCGTGTGACGGCCTCTTTTTAATAGATAATGGTATTCTCAGCTATAGCGAATTCAACTATTCTGCCTAATACGTCTGGTGGACATCTGCCGGCGCGATCTCTCCATCGGGCAAAAACGTATACATTTCACCGGGACTAATCGTCACTGGAGAATGAATCTCAAAAAGTGTTTTGCCGGGACGGTATTGCGAGTCTAACAGAAATGCCTTGCTGACGCTTTCCAGCACACTTTTAACTGCGGGTTTCTTATTGCCGTTCTCCTCCAGCAAATCCAGCGGCGACATATCTACGCATTCCAGGGCAAGATATTGAATCGAACTTGCAGTGGTGCCAGGTGGAAGCTCAATTGTGGTTCGGTACCATCCACTTCTGGTAATCACCAAATCAAGCCGCCCGCGGTTCGAACTGTACCAGCGCTGACTGTTCTTGAGCTTCACCCATGCAATAAGCCCCGCATTCTGATTTTCTGCGTTCATCTCCAGGTATAAATAGTTTCTCGGATCGCTGACCTTAGTCCCTTCGGAGGTTCCAAAGGGACGCAGTTTCTTCTCGCGCTCCAGTTCTTCTCCCATCACCTGGTACGTCCACGGAAAGCGGTCCATCAACTCCTCGCGCGAGTGCTGGGAGAGATCGGCGTAAACCGGCATAAATCGGTACTCGATTGGCGAATAGCCCGTATCCGTGAAATCGTTGTTCGGCGTAGCATCCAGGATAAGGGGGTGAAGCCTCTGCTTCTGTCCGTGAAACGGATGAGGTTTCTCATCAATTCCCAGGAAGACTTCCTTCTGGATTCGGTCCTGGTTATCCAGCGTGACGCGATAGATATATTCAATATCTGTTGCCCGGCCCCATCGTGCCATCAGGGCGTCCGTCCGGGTACCGCCGTCTTCGTTGCTGAACACAATGCTGTACTGGATGGTTTCTCCTTCCGGATGTTTGAAAACTTCATACCACATCAGGAGGGGGGCGTCTGAAAAGTTACCCAACGTATCTGCACGTGCATACATTATGGGGGCATGTTCGACAACCTCGAACTCTGGAGAGTCAGGTCGAATTTGAGTAACCCGAGCGTTTTGGACCTCAAGACTTGCATCCGGGGCCGACCAGTGGTCATCGCGCTCAACCGACAGGGTGTGCGCGCCAGCCTTCAGATATCCCAGGCAGACATGGTAAGTGGATGCCCGTTCGCTCCCAAAGACCATAATGTCCTGATTATATTGGCCATCAAGGGTCAATCCGGCCATCGCGGCTTCTTTCCCCCTCATCGACCAGGAAGCACCAGGAGCCGACGCCGTAATTTCCGCGATTGTCTCGCCGTCATTGTTCAGTCTGAAATGGAATTGTTTTCCCTGCCCCCAAATTGTGCACGGGCTTATGCAGACAATCGTTAGCAACAGATATGGCAGGCGGAGTCGCGACATATGGTATTCCCCCGAAAATGACACCTGATTCAATGCGCAAGTCGAACCTCACAACTATACCCACGAATCTCGCGTGTGGCTACCCGCAAGTGCATCGCTGCGGCCAATAAAGCCGTAAGCAAATAACCATCCCGCAACTTGAAATAATCTGGATTCATTAATGGCAATCGTACATAAATAAGTGCCTCCGCAAAGTAGAGAGGTGTATTCTCTTCAAACTGAAGTCATGAATCGGAAGGTTATTGTAAATTATTGAGAAGAATGGTACGCCCGGAGAGATTCGAACTCCCGACCCCTTGCTTCGTAGGCAAGTGCTCTATCCAGCTGAGCTACGGGCGCAGATTGGGATGAGACTTTGCTTCGGCTTTCGCCTTGCAGATACTCATTTTGCACGGCTGTATGGGATATGTCAACGCAACTCTGGCTCCGGAAAAGCATCAAGCGGGTTGGCAGTGGATACCACCATCCTCCGTACTGCACATACCCCAGTTCCACCTGCTTCTGTTGCTGGCAACGCCCGTGGCTTCTATACTAATTAAGCCATATATTTGCGCATAGGGTGAGCGTTAAGCAACCCTTGTGCGAAGTTCGCGTCACTGACAGCCCGTGCTATAATTTTTAGGCAGGGCAAAGGAGCTGCTAGGTGATGAAGCAAAGTCGACGTGCAGGATGGTTTATCTTCGCCACCCTGGTTGTTTGTGCTATGCTCGGCGGGCTATATGGCCCGCAAGTTGAAGCCACGACGGCAAATGATAACGATTCGTCCTTCCAGACCAGTCTCCGAGAGTTCACCAGCGTCTACGATAAGATCCAGGAAAATTACGCCTCCCCAGTAGATCCCAACAAGGCCATCTATGGCCCGACAAACAGCAATTTCCTGGGAGCAATCCCGGGAATGCTGCGAACTCTGGATCCGCACTCCAACTTTTTTGACCCGCGCGCCTTTGCCATGCTGCGGGAAGACCAGGAAGGCAGATATTTCGGCGTCGGAATGAGCATCCAGTCACGCCCCGGCAAGATGGGCAAGCTGGTCACCTTTGTTGTGGCTCCCATTCCGGGCTCACCGGCGTTCAAGGCTGGACTCCGCCCCGGCGACGTTATCGAAGATGTTAATGGAAAAAGCGCCGTTGGTCTTGACTCTTCCCTGAACGAGCAGACAGACAAAGTCGCCAAGATGTTGAAAGGGCCGCGCGGAACCATCGTTAAGGTCCTCGTCCGCCGTGAAGGTGCAACCAAGCCGCTGACCTTTACGATCACTCGCGGCGAGATTACCCATCCGAGCGTTGATGACGTCTTCATGGTCAAGCCACACGTGGGCTATATCCACATCAGCCGTTTCAATGAGACCACCAACTCGGAACTCACGGCTGCATTGAAAAAGCTTGATGCCGAGCACATGGACGGGCTGATCCTCGACTTGCGCGGAAACCCCGGCGGGCTGCTTCAGGAGGCAGTGGAAGTTTCAGACCATTTCCTGAAGAAGGGCCAGCTGATTGTTTATCATTACGGGCGCTCCTCACCCAAAAAGACTTACTACGCCACCCACGGCGACAAGGGCAACCGTTACCCCATCGTTATCCTCATCAATCGAATGACGGCCAGCGCGGCTGAAATTGTTACGGGCGCCTTGCAGGACCATGACCGTGCTCTGGTGATGGGGGAGACGAGCTTCGGCAAAGGATTGGTGCAGACGGTTTATCCGCTAAGTGACGACACAGGTCTCGCGCTTACAACTGCGCGCTACTACACGCCGAGCGGCCGCCTTATCCAGCGCAACTATGATACCGTTTCGCTCTATGATTACTACTACCATCCAGAAGGTGTTCCCACGCCCCACACTGAAGTTCGGCTAACCGACGGCGGACGCAAGGTTTACGGCGGCGGCGGCATCACTCCAGACGTCAAGGTAACTCCGGACAAGCTCAATGCCACCCAGCGCACATTGGTCCAGAATGGGACCTTTTACAGCTTTGCCCAGAATTACCTCGCCGTCCACAAGACAATTCCGCGGGACTTCCAGGTCACCGACGACGTGATCGCTGACTTTCAGAAATTTCTGGAGAAACAACAGATTCCTGTGACAAGTGCGGATCTCCAGAAGAACCTGGACTTTGTTAAGCTTCGCATCCGTGAAAAGCTGATCGAAGATATTTACGGCACCGATGTGGCAGGCCGCATTGAGGTGGAAAACGATCCGCTTGTTGAGGACGCCGTCGCCCACATTCCTCAAGCACAGGAGCTTCTGACCAACGTCCAAAAATATATGGCCGCCCGGGAAAACAAGTAGGTCTGAGCCCGGCCTCGTCTTCCTCCTTTGAGGCCGGGAGACTTCCATTGCAACTTCGATCCTGCTCCTGTGCAGCAGGACTACGATGTCCTTAACTATCCTTCGATTGCCTCAAGTGCTTTAGCAATGACCACCCGCCAGTAATAGGCAGAAGAAGAATCTGCCTGATCACTTCGCCCCGTCCTTTCTTGCGCAGCCGCGCCTGCTGTGTGCTTGTCTGGTCCTGAAACACCAGCATCATGGCGTACTTTACAAAATCCACCCCACACTCATCGCACTTCCCGCCGTGATCCTGGATATGTTTGCAGGCCGGACAGGCGAATTTTGAGGGATTATGGCATCGTGAACAGAACTGGTTGGTGTCCGGATTTTCCTGACCACATTTGGCGCATTGCATAATGAAAACCAGAGTTTGGCTTCTACTCTTTTCTATCGGCTATGAAGAGGCCGAACTGCAACCTATCTGAGGCATTTTCTGGATTTTCAGGAACCGGCTGGAAAGGAATGGCTGGTGGACGCGAAGGGATTCGAACCCTCGACCTCAGCGTTGCGAACGCCGCGCTCTCCCAACTGAGCTACGCGCCCAATCATTGACTATAACCTGGCTAATATAACATGGGCAGTTCGGGCCTGACAATTTTGGCCGGCATTGCCAATATCTGTATTCGCTCTCTTCAATGCCCGCTTCCGACGAACAACGATTGCGCCGTAGCAAGCCAGAGTGTGCGGGCCAGCCCATGCTACAATTCAATCAGCATGCCCATTCGCGCGATCGCAGTTGACCTTGACGGAACCCTGCTGAACAGCAATCTTGAAATTTCTGAAGCCAATCTCCGCGCTCTGGGCGAAGCGGCTGAGCGCAGCATCCGGATCGTGATCATTACAGGGCGCAGGTACCATTCCGCCCGTCCGCTGCTCGATTCCCTCCCCTGCCCCGTTACGTTGGTCACCTCCAACGGAGCTGTCATTCGCACGCTTGGCGGTGAGTTACTCCATCACAATTTTCTGCCAAGGGAAATTGCCGTCCAAATCCTCAAAGCATCGGCCGATTACCGGCCATATGCGGTAGCCATTTATGACAAGCCTGGTCCAGGTCAGGTTATGATGCAGAACAATGCCTCAATGGAAGGTCCGTTGCGCTGGTATCTGAAAACGGCGCGCGATTATCTGCTGCAAGTGGCGGACCTCTCCGCGGCTCTGCCGAGTGATCCTATCCAGGTAATGTTTGGCGCCGCGCCCGCCTTTCTGGAACCGCTGGAACATGTCTTGCGCGATTCCTCCGCGGGCAGGCACGTTCATCTGACCTGGACAAAGTATTTCGAGCGCGACATATCCCTGCTCGATGTCATGAATTTCGGCTGTTCCAAAGCCAGCGCGCTCAAATGGCTTTTGGAACAGATGGATTGCGATTCGAGTGAAGTGATGGCCATCGGCGACAATTTCAATGATCTAGAAATGCTTCAGATGGCAGGATACCCGGTGATCATGGCCAACTCCACCCCGGGACTTGCAAACGA
>JBJKQZ010000134.1:0-3651 GCA_046704865.1 Terriglobia bacterium | reverse complement strand
AACTCGGGGATCACACCCGTCAGGCCGGGAGCGAAATACGCCTCGCCCCATCCGGTGATGGGCTTGTCCGTGCCTACCTTCACAATCGTCCAGTCGTAATTGGCTTCAATCACTGCTGTTTCAATCTTGGTAATCCGCATGGATTTGCTCAGTTCCTTTTCATGTCTTCAGGATGCATTCCCGCAAGCGCAGCAGCCGGCGAGAGGGCCTAATGGTCCTCTGCAAAAGCTTTGCCCGAAATACGGAAGGATATCAGGGGACGGCGCGAAATGCTACTTCAGCGCCCCGAGGTCTTTCTGGAGATTGGTAATGGCGTCCTTGGCGAGTTCCGCCGGCACCAGATCCGTGGAACGCCTTGCGTAAATGTTGTCACCCACCTTGGCGATCTCCACCGTTTGCGTCTTGTTGTGATCGCCGTACTTCACCTGGAAGGTGTATTCCGGCTTGGTCAGCCCGTAGGATGCCAGGTCCGTCGGGTTCTTCGTAGGAAAGGATTGCGCGCTCAGGTCGCGGAGGTCCTGCAGCAGATTCTGCATCTTGTCGTTTGAAACCACCATGCTGGCCGGCTCCGTCTGCTCCCATTTGTTGCTCTTGTGCTGCACAAACACCTGCCGGCCTTTCGGCCCCTGCACCGTAAGCTGGTTCGCTTCATAGGTGGAAAAAGTGAACAGGTCTTTGGAACGCAGGTTTGAAGGCTGCTTCTGGAACTGTGAAAGGAAATCCGAGCCAAGCGTGAAGACCGGGCCCACGCTCGTATTCATGGCGTAGTAATCGTCACCGTCTTTTTTGCCCAGCACCAGCGTCTGCGCACCGGCCGACCCGCTCAGGTGGATGGTCATTGTGGGATTTGAAAAGCCGTATTTGCCCAGATCCTTCTTGGTTTCTTCCACCACGCTCTTCATGGCGGCGCTGCCCAGTTCGTCCACCAGGCCCTCCACGCTAAACTGGTCCGCGCGGACCGGGGGCGGCATCATCAGGGCCCAGATGCCGTCGGCATTCTTCATCAGTTGATAGCTGTCCTTTTTGGCGGAAACGTCCAGGCGCTGGATATTGTCTGACGCAAGGGTAACCACCTTCTTGTCACGGAAATCAAAAAGGTTCTTTTCAAGCGAACCCTTCAGATAACTGGCCAGCGTAAAGACGCGCGGCTGCCCTGCCACTTGCGCATAGACGCCGTTGTTGGTGGGCGTGGAACTACCCAGCCGCAGCGTGAATTCCTGCGGCGTGGCATCGGTCTTGACTTCAATGGTGGATTCCGGCGGTTCCAGGCCAAACTCTTTCAGGTCGCCGGGCTGCTCGCTGACTACCTCAGACGGCGTGGCGCCTGTCAGGCTGTTGAGAAAGCCATCGATGGCTGAGGAATCAGCTGCGAGTTTTTCGGGCTCGGTAATCTGCCACGCCTTGCCGTTCAGCGTGCAGGTGACCGGCTTGCCGCTGGCGGGAGTCACCGTGAATGCAACAACCTGATCTTTCTTTGCGGGAAAAATCTTCTCCGATGCGGCGCTCTTGGACTTGGAGCTCGAGGCGATCTTCTTTCGTCCCACATAAGTGAAGATTCCCCACAGGCCCGCCAGGACCACAAACGCAACCAGGGTTTGGAGATATTTCCTGTTCATCGCCTGCGCCGCCACCATACTCCGGCACCGACCAGAATAATGGCCAGAGGCAGGCCGAACACTCCCAGATAGAGCAGGCGCCCCATCTGTCGCTGGTTCATATCCAGGGTCTGATGCTCCTGGGTCTTGGGCCGGATGGAAATCAGGCTCTCTTCCGCAGAGAGCCAGTTGATCATGTTCATCACCAGGTCTTTGTTGCCCTGGAATCCAAGATATGCATTGGCGCCCAGCAAGGAGGTTCCCGTGACCACCACGCGTCCCTCGTTCTTCTTACCGCCTGCGCCGCCGATGGTATCGGCCACCGCCACCGTCAGCGGGCCTTTGATGTCCTTGCCCGGCTGGTAGGAAACCTGTTTCATGTTGGAATTAAAGTTTTCCACGCCAAAGCTGTCGCCGGAGGTTTGACAAAGCATTTCAGGCGTAGCGCCGCCTTTCGCATCTTTGCTGATATCCAGCGACCGTGAGAGGGGGAAAAGGGTTGCTATCCGCTGCAAGGGCTCGACAATGGGATTTGAACCATACTTGATGATCAGCGGCATGTCAGGAGTGGTTCCAAACAGCCGCGCCACCGGGTTCAAATCCACCACAAGGTCGTCGCGGACCGTTACTCCCCATCCTGCGAGCATCTTGGTCAGGTTGGGCAATTTTGTTCCCGCATCCAGCATCACCAGCGCCCGCCCGCCGCCGTCAACAAATTTGCTGATGGTATCAATCTCCGCCGGCAGATAATCGTGCTTGGGCCCCGCGATCACCAATACTTCACAATTCAGCGGGATCTCGTTCTTTTGCAGGAGCATCAGAGGCTTGACCTCATAGCTCTCGTTATTCAGTTCCTTTTCAAGGTCCTGGAAGCCGTTCCGCCCGGATTCGTCGATGCTCCGCTCGCCGTGGCCCTGCATAAAGTAAATGGTCTTTTCACCCATCAGCACCCGGATCAGGGCGTTGGTCACACCTTCTTCATTGGTGCTCTGGGCCTGGAAGTGGCGTGTTCCGGAAACTACCTCAATCGTGCCGTAGCTTTGGATGCCATACTGCTTGGCAAGCGCGGGCTGGCGGTCAGGATCGATGTACTGCACATCGACGCGGTTGGAAGCTTCGTGGTATTCACCCAGCAAATCGCGCCGCCGGCTGAAGTCCTGCTTCCGGTCAAAAGCGTAGATGGTAACGTTCTGCTTCAAGCCCTTCAGGATTTTCTTGGTCTGGGGAGACAGGCTGAATTCATGGTTGGGAGTCAGGTCCCAGCGTTTGTCGTGGCGGTTCACGAACCAGTTGATCAGGACAACGATCGCAATGCCTACCACGGTGTAAATCGCCAGATTGGCACCCTGCAGAATCCGTTGCCGGCCTCCTCCTTTCGCTCGATCTTTTTGCGCCATCGTCAGACCCTCCCCTTCAGAGCTTCAACGGACCGCGCGGTCAGGAAAATTCCGAGCACGATCACGGACACGTAGTAGACCAGGTCCTTGAGATCAACCACACCCTTTGCAAACGCGTCAAAATGCGTGGTCAGCGACAGGTAGGAAAACACCTTGCTGACGGTGCCGTTCGAATAAGCGGTCACCCAGTTCAAAACGTAGATCAAAAGAAAAGCCGCAAAGGAAACCACCGCAGCAATAATCTGGTTCTTTGTAAAAGTTGAAATCCACATGCCCAGCGCCAGCAGCGAACCGCCAAACAGGAACAGCCCCACCGCCTGCGCGATCAGGGGTTTTGCAGATGGATTGCCGTAAAGAAACAGGGTGCTGATAAAAATAAAGGTGATCACGATCATGGTCCCGAACAGCGCCAGCGCGCCCAGGAATTTCCCGATGATGATCTGGAAGTCGGTGACCGGCGAAGTGAGAAGGAGCTCAATGGTTCCCGAGCGTTTCTCCTCGGCATAGAGCCGCATGGTGATCAGCGGAATCAGCAGCAGAAGAACGATGGACAGAACGCCCTCAAATAAGGGCCGGATGATGAAGTCGTTGATGGTCATGTTCGGCATGCCCATGCCTCCCATGGCCTGCATCCGGAAAGTCTGCACCACGTAGGTTGC
>JBJKQZ010000133.1:0-5634 GCA_046704865.1 Terriglobia bacterium | reverse complement strand
TCAGATGCCCAACTTGGGCCGTTTTGCTTCAAGACACGCTTGAAGTTGTTCGCGCAGCCTGGCCACCATGATAGTGGCAATAATGCGCCCCGCGGCCAGGTGATCGCCAAAGGAAAATCCTCCCGGGAAAACGGCTGCTCCGTAGTTCTCCAGCTTCGCGTGCCCTGCCAGGAGTTCATGCAAGTGCAGCAGGGCCGTCCTGCCGCCGGCGCGCTCGATGGCGGCGGCTGTTTCTTCGTGGCAGTTGGTTCCGGGAGCGTAAAGGATGGCAATCTGCGACACGGTTATTCCACCACCTCCCGGAAAGGTTTGCTCCAGGCTGATGCAAGCTCCTTTACGCTCTGCTGCCACAGGATGTCGCTGCCTTCGACGAGAATCAATTGTGGGTCCGCGATCAATTCACCAATCGTCTGATGCGGAACGGCGAGAGTTGCAAGAGCCTTCTCGGCTTCGGGCGAAACTTCCAGCAGCACCGTGCCGATAAATTCTCCAAACAGCAGTTCGTCGTGCCGGGCCCCTGATTGTGCGGTCAAATTGATGCGCGCCCCCAGTCCTGAGCCAAAAGCACTCTCAAAGAGCCGTAGCAGCAATCCGCCCTCGGCAATGGCCGAGCCCGATACGTAGCGACCCTCACCATGCAGCGCCAGCACGGCATCCCACACGGCGCAAACGGCGGCTGCCTTGCCGGGATCGAACAACTGATCGCCGCGCTGGCCGTGCGTATCGGCGTAAACACTGCCGCTCAGGCCGTCGGAACCGGCCGGACCCACCAGAACCAGCATGTTGCCCGCGCGCTTGAAATCCTTGGTCACGATCTTCTTCACGTCCGGCACGCGGCCCATCAGCGAAACGGCCAGCGTCATCGGAACGTCAATCTTTCTCCCCGCCGATTCAAACGTTCCGGAGCTTGAGTCCTTGCCGGAGATGAACGGAATGCCGACTTCCACGGAAAGATCGGCAATGGCGTCCACCATCTGCGAGAGTTCCCATGCCGTCTGCGGATTGACGCGCGGCGTATAAAAGTTATCGCAGAGGACGGCTTCCTTGTAAGAGGCTCCGGCCACAACGGCTTTGGTGACGGCCTCAATCAGCATCAGCCGTGCCATCGCGGCGGGATCGACATCACCGTAAAACGGATTAAAGGCGAGGGTTGAGACCATGCCATAGGGCTTGCCGCGCAACGGAGCGGAAACATAAAGATTGGTGGGCATGCGATGGTTGCGGCCGCCGTAGGGACCAATGGCGGTGCGGCCCTGCACGGTGGAATCAAAACGCACCCCGGCGGAGCTCTGATCGCAGCAATGGTAATGCGAAATCACGCTTTCCACGGCGGCCTGCCACTCGGATTGCGTCCGAGGTTCCGGAATTGAAAGCGGCTGGTGATCCCTGCCATGCTCAACCACGGGCGTCGGTTCAATCGGGCAGCCCTCCCAGAGGAATTCCATGTCCAGATCCACTACGCGCTGGCCGTGCCACGAGGCCTGCAATGTTCCCGCCCCGGTAAAGCGACCGAACTCGACGTGCGCAACGTCATAGCGGTCCAGAATTTCGCGCGCCTCATCCAGCTTTTCAAGAGGAACCACTACGAGCATGCGCTCCTGCGATTCGGAAAGAAGAATCTCCCATGCGGTAAGGCTGGCGTCTTTCAGGCGCACGCGGTCAAGATCAAGTTCCACGCCCGATTCGCCGCCGATTTCGCCCGCGGCAGAAGAAATTCCCCCCGCACCCAGGTCCGTGATGGCCCGGATGCATCCGGCATCGCGCAGGACGGGAATGGCGGAAGTAAACCGCCGCTCAGTGATCGGGTGGCCGATCTGCACGGCGGCAAATTCCTTTTCAAGCGTGGCGCCGGTCATTCCCGTGGAGCTGGCGGTTGCGCCGTGGATGCCGTCGCGTCCCGTCTCGCCGCCAATCAGCAGCGCGATATCGCCTGGCTGCGGCTCATCCTTCAACGCGTCCTTTGCGGGAATCAGACCAATCGAGTGGCCAAGCGCAAAACATTTGGCGTAACCCGGATGGATGCGATAGACCGGGTGCATCATGGGAATGCCCATGGGGTTTACGTAGTAAGACGTTGCGCGGATGGATTCGGTGACGATCAACTGCGGGTGCAGCGCACCGGTGGGTACATCGTCATCCGACATGCGTGGGTCCATGGTGCCCATCACCGTGGTGCCGCCGATGGGATAAGCGCCTTTGCCAAAGCCCAGCGTGTCACGAATCACGCCGCCGTGCTTGGTGGCGATGCCGCCAAAGGGCGCAATGGAACTGGGAAAATTGTGCGTCTCGCCCTTGATGGTGATCACCCAGCCGTCGTAGAACTCCATTCCGCCGGCATTGTCCTTGAACGACGAAACCACCAGCGGGTGATTGATCTGCGCGGTGGCGTGGCTGAGGCGCTTGAGCAGTCCCAGGCTTTTCCACGTGGTGTGGTAACAGTGGTCGCTCCAGCTCTGAACGAGGATTTCAATTTCGGCGTCGGTGTGCGGCCGGCCGCGCTTGATTTCATGCGCCTGGATGGCCTTCATCTGGGCGAGTGGCGCGTACCAGGAGCGCTCTGCGGAGAGCGCCTGGAGTTGCTGATCGCCGAGGCCGCCGAGAGAAATTTCCGTGACGGGATCGGGCTTGCCCGTGGGCTGGAGGGTTTCAACCACTTCGTCCGCTTCACGGACGCGTTCCACAATTTTGTTATAGAGGAAACGCGAGGCAAGCTTGCGCGCTTCAAACTCACCGAGGCCCATAAACTGGTAGCGGCGGCTGAGGCGGGCGAACTTGAGGCCCGATTCTCCCAGCGCGTGCGCGCCCTCCAGAATCGAAGGCGTTTCAGGATCGGTGACGGCAGGACGGTAGGCGATTTCCACCACCGGACCCTGCGCCGGATCAAGCTGAGAACGGTCGGCGCCCAACTGGTAAAGCGGGTTGATCAGGAGCGGCTGGAGCCGATTGACGTCCACGTCGCCTTCCAGCCAGAACACGCGCTCAATGGTGATGCGGCTGAGATGCGTGTAGCCATGCCGGTGGAAGAACGCCACCCAGTTGCGCGCTTCCGGATCGTCCCTGGAAAGTGTGTAAACTGTGTGAATAGCCATGAGGAATTCAGTCGTGAAGCTGACCCACTATTATAAGCGAGTTGGGGAAAGTGCGGAATCGGATGTTGAAGGGCCGTAACTTGCCCGGAGTTTGTAAATCCGCAATTAAGCCACGGCATGGGCCAGGAATGCCGACCTGAAGGTCGCCGCTGCAGAGTCGAGCTTACTCTTCGCGCGGGGCCATGGGCCACATGCGTTTTTTATATGCCAGGACAAAGTAACCGCAGATGCCAACGCAGATGGTGGTAAAGGCATAAGCCATGAACTTCCACCCGCCGGGCTGGAAGGCTGAGCTGCCAAAAATGTAGAGCCATCCAATCAAAGCCAGGATAGCCGGCAGCGGGTAGAGCCACATTTTGAAAGGAAGTCTGGGTTTCGTTCCCCGGTAGACAAACAATCCGATGGTGTGCCCTACGAACTGGACTAGGATGCGCGCCACCATGAGGCCGGTGATGATGTCGCCCAGTTTGAACATGCTGGCCACGGCAGCCAGAATTCCAACCAGCAGCAGGGAGCGGTTCGGAAACTCACCCGTGGGGTGAAGCTTGTCAAACCAACTGAAGAAAAGACCGTCGCGCGCCGCAGCGTAAGGAATTCTCGAGTATCCCAGCATGAGGGCAAAGACCGAGGCGAAGGCGGTGAAAAGAATCATGCAAGTCAGCAGTACAGCAGCCCAATGGCCGTAGATCTCCTGCATAAAGACCGAGGCCACGGCAAGATTGGCCTCTGAACCCTGCCTGATCATGTCACGCCATGGCACCACTGAAACAAAGCTGAAAGAGAGCAGGACATCGATGACGGTCACGGCCAGGATGGAAATGATCACGGCGTAAGGAATGGTGCGCTCCGGCCGCTTGACTTCGTCGCCCAGGTAGCACACCTGGTAGTAACCCAGGTAGTTGTAAATCACGATGATGGTGCCGTTGCCAAGCCCGATCAGGAACGCCCAGTTCAGATGGAACGCTCCCGGCGGGAAATCGAGCGCCGTGTGGATATTCATGTGCGTGAGCCCGGTAACAATCACCCATCCGGTGGTGATCAGCGTGGTAATCCACAGGATCAGCATCAGCTTGGCAACGTCATTGATCTTGCGGTAGAGAGTGATCATCACGACCACGGCGATGCCGGCGGCAACAAGCTTCATCTCCATGGGGTGCTTAGCAAGCCCCGTCCACAGGTAGCTCATATACTGCGTCATGCCGACGGTGCCGGATGCGATTTCCAGCGGGCCGAAGAAAAGGAACTCCCAGGCAAAGAGCCAGGCCATCAGCTTGCCCCAGCTCTGGCGGTTGTAACTGTCACGCAGGAAGACATAAGTGCCGCCTGAGCCCGGCATGGCCGCGCCCAGCTCTGAAATCACCAATCCATCCGCAATGGCCAGAATGGCTCCCGCAAACCAGGCCAGAAGCGCCTGCGGTCCGCCCATGGTGCCCAGAATGATCGGTACGGTAATGAACGGACCGATGCCGATCATGTTGGACATATTGATGGAAGTGGCGTTCAGGATACCGAGCCTCCGCCGGAGCTGCGGCTGCTGCGCCTCCGCCTTGATGGGCTGGGCATTATTGTTTTCTTGTGTGCTCATCAACCTCACCGCCTGAAAGTACAGATTGAGGCGCTCAACCGGCGTGGCCGCGCCGTTACCCTGGAATCAGAAAATGTGCTGCTTCACGCGGGCGGAAATCCTGCCTCGCCGTGAGTTTATGGAATGAATTATGACACAGGCAGAGGTTATCCTCAGAACCCAAAAGCCATTTTTTCCTGCCCGAACTTTGCGCTACTTGTCGCTGTGCTCAACATAGCGCCGGTTTTCGTCCAGGTGGAAAGCCGTTTGCACCGCGCCTTTTACGGCCACGGTAATTCCCTTCTCCGCCGGCAGCCCATCCACTCCCTCAACCGTAACTTTGACGTTATAGTCCGCTGCGCGGGTGAAGGCGTGTTTCACTTCCGGTCCCATGGCGGTCGTTCCGTCGCCAAAATCCCAGTGGTAAGTGAGCGCCGGAACGCCGTCCGCGGCAGGCACGGCCTTGAGCGTGATGGCGTCACCGGTTTTCGCCGTTGTGGGAGCATCCAAAGTGATCGTAGGAGCGGCGGCGGGCACCGACGTGTCAATGATCTTGATCAGCCTGACGGAGTGCGTAGGCTGCCCGTCGAGGCTGATACTGCCACCCGCGATCGGCACCGGCGTATCGGCGTGGAGCGCGTCATACGCCTCATAGGTATGGCCCTCCGCAAGTCCCAGGCTGCTGAGTTGGATGGTGTGCGAGCGCGCTCCATCCGTCCAGTTGAAAACCGCCAGCATGGATTGCCGTGCGTCTTCCTTGAGGTAATATTCACTGGGAATCTGGTCCGCCGGTGAAAAGGTCATCAGGTCAACGGGAACGGCCGCACGCCGCAATTCAACCATGCGCAGCAGGTTCTTGTTTTCCACCAGCGCCAGACGGTCAGGCGAGGCTGCAAGCGTGGGCAGATCATCACCGATGTCGTACATCCCGCCTGCAACCGCCGCCAGCACGATCTGCACCTCGGCTTCATTAAAGGTCAG
>JBJKQZ010000132.1:0-2503 GCA_046704865.1 Terriglobia bacterium | reverse complement strand
GCTTCCGGTGTCCTGCGCAAGGTTTTGGTTCAGGCGGGTGAAACCGTTCCGGTCGGTAAGATGCTGGCCGTCATCGGGAAAGCCGAGGAGGATATTTCATCTCTCGTTTCTGCCAACGGCGGGGCTGCAGCGGCCAGGCCAGCAGCCGCTCCGGAAAAAAAGGAAGCCGCACCGAAGGAAACTGCACCTGCCCAGCCCCTTGCTCGAGCCGAAGCGCCGGCTCCGGGCCCGGCGCCAACATCCCAGGCGGACCGTGGACGCATTCTGGCTTCGCCGCTGGCGCGCCGCATTGCCCGCGACTCCGGGCTGGATCTCGCGTCCATTCAGGGCTCCGGCCCCGGCGGGCGCATTATTCGCCGGGACGTCGAATCGGCAACGGCTGCGGGAGCGCCCTCGCGTGCTGCAGTTCCTCAGTTCACACCGCAGGGCCCCGAATTTCGTGATGAGCCGCTCAGCCAGATGCGCAAGACCATTGCGCAGCGGCTTGCTCAGAGCCTGGGACCGGTTCCCCACTTCTATCTCACAATTGACGTGAATATGAAGAAGGCCAAGGAACTGCGCGAATCGGCCAACAAGCTGAATCCCGATTTGAAGCTCACCTATAACGACATCATTGTCAAAGCCTGCGCGGTTGGCTTGACCCAGCATCCCGATGTCAACGCCAGCTTCACGGGCAATGCCATTCGCTACCACAACCGCATCCACCTCGGCATCGCCGTTGCCATTGACGGCGGCGGGCTCATCACCCCGGTGGTGCGCGATTGCAACTTCAAAACGCTTCAGCAGATTTCTTCCGAATCCAAAGACCTGATCGCCCGGGCCCGCACGCGCAAACTGAAGCCCGAGGAATACACGGGCGGGACCTTCAGTGTGTCAAACCTGGGGATGATGGGTATCGTGGAGTTTTCAGCGGTGATTAATCCGCCCGAGGGCGCCATTCTGGCCATCGGCTCGGTGGAAGAAAAGCCTGTGGTGGAAAACGGGCAGATCACCATCGGACACCGCTGCAGGATGACCCTTTCCTGCGACCATCGCGTCGTGGATGGGGCGATAGGCGCGAAGTTCCTGCAGACCCTCCAGCAGATTCTGGAAAATCCACTCCTGATGGCGCTGTAGTCTGGCTTCTGAACCCTGGAATGGACTGCCGGGACTAAGCGGTCTCGGCGCTCTTCTGCTCTATGGCGGATTGTTTTGGAGCAATCCCCCGGTTTTCAACCGCAAACCCCTTCTTTCTCCACCCTGCCAGGCCGCCGGCGAGCGGCCGAACGCGCGTGAGACCACGCCGCTTTAACATCAGCGCCACACGGGCGCTGGTAGCTTCGTTGGGTCAAGTGCAAAAAAGGACCAGTTCGCGGTCGGTAGGAATCTCCGTATAACGTTTGTCAAATTCTTCCGAGGGCACATAAAGCGAACCGGGGATGGTTTCGGGCAACGCCTCAAAATCCATCGAGTGCCGAAGGTCCACGACGGTGATATCCATGCCCGCGTCGATTTTCATCTTCAACTCTTCAGGAGTAATGCGATTCACCCGCAAGCTGCGAATGAAGCGTTGCCGCTGAAAATACTTCCACGTGATATACAGGGCCAGGCCTCCGACCAGAAGCACCATGAGCCCCACGCCAAGACCCAGAGCGATTTGCGCAACTGCTTCAAGCTGATGGCTGAAGATGTAGCCAAGGCCTACGAACACGCCGACGTAGGCGGCAGCACCCAGCCCGTCAAACAAGAGAAAGCGCCAAATGCGCATTCCCAACATGCCCGAAAGCGGCGGCGCCGCAACGCTGAGCCCGGGCACGAATTTAGCCACCACCAGCGACTTCGCACCCTGCCTGGAAAATAGATTTTCCGTGTTGCGGACGCAGGAGTCAGGTTCCAGCGAAATCCGGCATATCCAGTTGAGGACGCGCGATCCCTTGTAGCGGCCAAATTCATACCAGGTGGTATCCGCGAGCAATGAACCCAAAATGGGAATGATGATGACGCCCGCAAGACCCATGTTCCCCGATCCAGCCAGTGCCCCGGCAGCAAGCAACGCCGGAACCGACGAAATTGGAAAGCCGAACTGTTCAGAGAAAACCCAGACACCCAGAACGGCGTAGCCATGGCGCAGAATAAAATGCAACATCTCGTCCATCATTCAAACCAACCCTTTTGTGCCCACCGAAGAGGAATAAACCCATTCTCGCTCAACTTCAGCCATAAGAACACCTCGTTTTAGCTGAGCAAAAGCTGATGTTGGCAATTGTCTTTTGGATGATTTCGCACCGGCCAAGGGTGCAGGATTGTTCCAGGCCAGGAGAACCTTGGAGGAAAGTCCAGACTCATGTATTCTGTTGTGCGATGTCAAAAACCGGGAAAAACCGATTCAAAGTGGGACTGGTCCAGATGGCATGCGGCCCCGACCCCCGCCAGAACCTTCGCAAGGCCATCAAGAGGGTGAATGACGCGGCCCGCAAGGGTGCGGCCGTTGTCTGCCTGCCTGAACTTTTTGCTTCCACCTATT
>JBJKQZ010000131.1:0-4202 GCA_046704865.1 Terriglobia bacterium | reverse complement strand
GGCGAGATTGGAATTGTCGCTCCTGTTTCGATTCCGTTCTGCGGCCAGTGCAGCCGAATCCGGCTGACGGCCGACGGCAAGCTGCGCACTTGCCTGTTTTCACTGGACGAGCATGACGTGGCGGGTTTGCTTCGCGGCAGTGCCGATGATTCCGCCGTCGAGCAACTCATCCGCTCCGCTGTTGACCAAAAGGAGCGGGGACATCGAATCAATGAGCCGGATTTTATTCAGCCGTCGCGGACTATGGTCTATATTGGGGGGTGACGCTGGTCGTCCCCGAGCTAAACCTCGCACACTCAATCAGGGCTCATAGGATGCTAAAATAGGGTACGGACGGGTTTCATATGGCAACAATCAGCTTGAACCTTTTACCGGAGAATTACGTTGAGTTGTCTGAGCAGGAGCTTGAGGAGCGCATCCTGCAGGCCAAGGCCGCGCTGGGCGCGCGTTTGGTCATCCTGGGGCATCACTATCAGCGGGATGAAGTTGTCAAGTATGCGGATTATCGCGGCGATTCACTGAAGCTTTCACGACTGGCGGCCAGCCGCAAAGATGCCGAATACATTGTCTTCTGCGGCGTGCATTTCATGGCGGAGAGCGCGGACATTCTGCGCGAGGATCACCAGATTGTGATTCTACCTGACATGAACGCCGGCTGCTCCATGGCGGACATGGCTGCGCTTGAGCAGGTTGAGGTCTGCTGGGATGAAGTGACCAGCCGGATCGAGGGCAAGGTTGTTCCTGTCACTTACATCAATTCCACCGCGGCGATCAAAGGTTTTGTGGGTCAGCAGGGCGGCGCCGTGTGCACCTCGTCAAACGCGCGAAAAGTGATGGAGTGGGCCCTTGCGCGGGGCGACAAGGGACTCTTTATTCCCGACGAGCATCTGGGAAGAAACACCGCCTACCGCATGGGAGTGCCGCTTGATGAAATGGCCGTTTGGAACCCGTATGAAGATCTGGGCGGACTGACGGAGGATGATATCCTGCGTGCGCGCGTGATCCTGTGGAAAGGGCATTGCTCGGTCCACCAGCGTTTTCTGCCGCAGCATGTGGAAAAGGCGCGGAAAGATTATCCGGGAATTCAGGTGATTGTGCACCCGGAGTGCAGCTGGGACGTTTGCGAAATGGCGGACGCGGTTGGATCGACCGAATTCATTATCAAGAGGATTGAGGAAGGCGGACCGGGCAGCAAGTTTGCTGTTGGGACGGAGATTCATCTGGTCAAGCGGCTGGCGCAGGAATACCCTGACCGCTTTGTGGGATCGCTTGATGATTGCGGCTGCCTGTGCAGCACCATGTACCGCATTTCGCCGCAGCACCTGTGCTGGGTTCTTGAAAGCCTGGTTGCCGGGCAGGTGGTGAACCGGGTCCAGGTGGACGAAGAGACGCGGCGCTGGGCGCGGCTGGCGCTGGATCGAATGCTCGAAATTGTGTGACGCCCGCACAGGGGCGGAACGACGCTGGATGTTTTCAATTGGGGCAATGGAAACGTGAGGGAGCCGGGAGAAGACGCGGAAGGGGCCACTGCCAAGCCTGCCAACGCGAGCTTGGACAGGATTAATATGCCAGAAAAGTATTTCAGCCGCCACGAGGCGGAGCAACTCCTGCCGATGATTGAGGAGTTTCTTAAGGAAGCGCAGGAGCACAAGCAGGCGGCGGATTCCGCCCAGGTGGAATTGACCAAGGCGGCTTCACGGATTATGGTGCTGGGTGGATCGTGCCCTCCTTACTCGGATCTGGTAAAGAAGAAAACGGAACGCGACCAGGCTTCAGAGAAAATTGTTGAGGTTATTTCCAGGATTCAGGAAACCGGCTGCCTGGTCAAGGACATTGACGAAGGCCTGATCGACTTTCCCAGCATGATTGAGGGACAGGAAGCGTTCCTGTGCTGGAAGCAGGGCGAGGGCCGGATCGAATACTGGCACGGGCTGGAAGATGGATTTGCCGGGCGCAAACGCCTTGATGGCGGGCCTTCAGAAGATTCTACGCCGGGCTCATCACGCATCCAGTAACCGGCATTTTGCGGCAAACCATTTTGATTAATTTAAGAAGGGGAAAACACAATGTTGCATCCCTTGCGGATTGAGTGGGTCAAAAAGCGCACCGGACCCATCGTGACCCAGATGCATTACGCGCGGCAGGGCGTGGTGACGGAAGAGATGGAATACGTCGCCAGGCGCGAAAGTCTTTCGCCGGAGACGGTCCGGTCTGAAGTGGCGCGCGGCCGCATGATTATTCCGGCCAACATCCGCCACGTCGAACTGGAACCCATGTGCATCGGAATTGCCGGGAAATGCAAGATCAACACCAACATCGGGAACTCCGCCACAACGTCGAACCTTGAAGAGGAACTCGAAAAGCTTCACGCCGCTGTGCATTTCGGCGCGGATACGGCCATGGACCTTTCCACTGGCGGCGATATCCACGCCATCCGCGAATCGAACCTTCGCCACAGCCCCATTCCCATCGGCACAGTGCCGATTTATGAAGCCCTTTCTCGGGTGAAGCAGGTCCGCGACCTGACGCCGGAAATCATGCTGGAAGTGATTGAGGAGCAGGCTGCGCAGGGCGTTGATTACATGACCATCCACGCCGGCGTGCTGCGGGAATTCATTCCGCTCACGCGCCACCGTATCACCGGAATTGTCAGCCGCGGCGGCGCAATCATGGCGCAGTGGAGCGCGGAGAACAACCAGGAGAATTTCCTTTACACGCACTTTGAAGACATCTGCCGCATCTTTCAGAAGTATGACGTTTCCTTTTCACTCGGCGACGGGCTTCGGCCCGGATGCCTGGCGGATGCGAGCGATGAGGCGCAATTCGCGGAATTGAAAGTTCTGGGCGAACTCACCAAGAAAGCCTGGGAATATGACGTCCAGGTGATGATTGAAGGCCCGGGACACATTCCGATGGACCAGATCAAGCTCCAGGTGGAAAAGGAAATGGAGCTTTGCTACGAAGCGCCGTTTTACACTCTGGGCCCGTTGGTCACGGATATCGCGCCCGGCTACGACCACATCACTTCCGCCATTGGCGCGGCGATGATCGGCTGGCACGGCGCGTCCATGCTCTGCTACGTGACGCCCAAGGAGCACCTGGGCCTGCCCAACAAGAATGACGTGCGCCAGGGCATTATCGCCTACAAGATTGCGGCCCACGCCGCGGACGTTGCCCGCAAACGGCCCGGCGCGCGCGACCGCGATGACGCTCTATCCTACGCACGTTTCCTTTTCGACTGGAACAAGCAGTTTGATCTTTCGCTTGATCCGGAAATGGCGCGCTCCATGCATGATGAAACGCTGGGCGACGAGTATTACAAAGACGCCGCGTTTTGCTCCATGTGCGGCCCCAAATTCTGCTCCATGAACACCACGCAAGTGATGGAGAAGCACCTGGGGCTCAATCAGAAAGACCGCGAGCAGAAGTTTGTGGAGTTGCTGGCGAAAGTCGGGAAGTAAGAGCAAAGAAAATTTGAGATGCTCCTGCAGGCCAAGAGCAGGTGTGCGGGTGCTTCGTTAATTCGGGTTCATCAGGACTTCGTGCCCGGCCCCTGCTACCATCCCTTCAGATAGAGCATCAGAACCACCACAGAAGCCGCCAGGCAGTAAATTCCAAACCAGTACCAGCGGCCCTGTTCCAGCCAACGCGACAGCCATTTCAGGGCTACCAGGCCGGCGAGGAAGGCGCAGACCATGCCCAGCAGGCTGGGAGCCATTGCCGCAGCCATGTTCAGATGGATGCCGGCAGCTGCGTCAGCGCGGAACAGCCGGTAAATTTCGCGCGCAATCGCCAGTGGAGTGATGGCAACGACGATGGCAAAACTGAAGGCTTCCACCGGCAGGCGGTCGCCGTCGGCCAGCAAGGCTCCGGAAATGGTGGCGCCGGAGCGCGAAAACCCGCGAAAGGGAATGGCAACACCCTGCAGAATTCCCATAACGATGGCCTGAGGCCAGGTGACTTCGCGGCGCTCTTTGGCTGACTGGTTTTCCGGGTTGCGCGCTTCACGCAGGCCTGCCCACAGGATCAGGAGCCCCACTGCCGCCAGGGCCGGAGCAATCCAGTTCAGCTTGTTGAAAAGGGCCTCAATCGCAACATGGTGGTTCCCGTGGCTCAGGATGTGCTCAACCACAAGGATCAGCGGAACCGCCACCACGCCGCTCAGGAAGCACGCTACAAAGGCCATGCGGGCAAACCGGTAA
>JBJKQZ010000130.1:0-7456 GCA_046704865.1 Terriglobia bacterium | reverse complement strand
CCCAAGAGCCGCCACCAGCGCCACATCGGGATTTTTCGGGTCCACCAGGATGGATCCGATGTGTGCAGTATCGGTCAGGCCAATGTGGCGCCAGGTACGCCCGCCGTCATCCGAGCGCCACACGCCGTCGCCCAGATTGGCTGCTCCAAAGGCGGTGCTGGCGATGCCAAAATCGCCCGTCCCAACATAGATGATGTTGCCATTGGATGGTGCGACAGCGAGCGCCCCGATCGAGGCAACATGCGCCTGGTCAAAGATCGGCTTCCACACGATCCCGGCGTCCGTGGTTTTCCAGACGCCGCCTCCGGGACTCGCCATATAGTAAACACCCGGCTGCCCGATTACTCCGGCCACTGCTGAAACCCGGCCTGCGCGAAACGGACCAACCAGGCGCCATCGCATTCCGGCGTACAAATCCGGATTGAACTGGCCCGCGATGAGAGGGGCAACTGCAACCAGTGCGCTGATGAAAATAGAACCAATGAATAGAGCTTTAGCAAACTTAGACTTGATTTCGAACATTTCTTCCCCTGTTAAGTACTGAGTCCCGTTCGGGCCTCAGCAGTTAGTAATACTTCGCCGTTCGCAAACGCTGCAAACCCACATTTCCCCGAAGCAAAGGAGCGCTGAAAGATGAACTGCAATCCCCTGAAACGTCATTGAGGACATTTACGGGTAACACGACGGGTCGGCGGGCGTCAAGTGGAAGAGGTGAGGAGCTTTGCCAAGATAAGCGCGGCAGCCCGATGTTTTCTACGGAGAGATGAAGGGCAATCCCATTGATCACCAAAGCAAGGGCCTGTTTGGGGACGACCATTATTGAGAATAGCCAAGGATCCATTGCAAGGACTCGGCCTTCGCTTAGAAGCTGCCGCCAGACCCCTTCGCAAAACAGACTGTATCTGCATCCAGCCTCAGCGCAGAAGCCATAGCTCCCCGCTCCGGCGTGGGGGAACTGCATTCAGAAGGCAACATCAGATGTGGACAGGTGTCGCGTTTCCACACATCAGTCGTCGTTGGGCGCGGCGCGCGGCACGATTTCACACCCAGTTTTCGGGCGTGCTGCAATACGCGAAAGAAATATCACAGCAGATCGTGACAGGCATCACAGCCGTTTGTGAAGCTGAGCGATAGCTTCCGTATTAGGTGGCACGAAAGTGCAAAGTGCCTGTACTGCCTGTGGCGGCCGGTCCCAAGCATGGTCAGGACTGTGCTATCGGATTCTGAACGGAAGGGGTGAACGCGGATGCCTGATGCCAACGACAGTGGGCTAAATGAGAAAAAGGCACTATTGAAACCTCTGGCCGCCATCCTTTTGTGCCTGCGGCTTGCCATTGGCTGGCAATTCCTTTATGAGGGGCTCTCCAAAGCACTCATCCCGGACTGGACTTCAGCTCCTTACCTGTTGCTGTCGCGAGGCTTCTTCCAGAACTTCTTTCACTGGCTGGGATCAAGTCCCGGCCTGCTTCGTGCTGTCGACTTCCTGAACACCTGGGGTCTGGTGCTGATTGGTATGGCTCTGATTCTCGGGTGTATGACGCGGCTGGCCAGCGGCTTCGGCATTTTGCTTCTCGCCCTCTATTATCTGGCCCAAATGCCCCTGATCCGGACGGATTACCGCATACCGGTGGAAGGCCATTACCTGGTAATCAACAAGAACCTGGTGGAACTGCTGGTATTGACCGTATTCCTGGCCCTCCCTGCCAGCAGGCTGTGGGGGCTGGACCGGCTGTGGCGAGACTGGCGATTACAGCGGAAGTCTGCAGCAAAGGAAGCAGCCCCTGAACTCGCCAGCGTCTCGCTCTCCCGGCGCAGAACGCTGGAAAACCTGATAGGCGCTCCCATGCTTGGTGTGCTTGGTTATGCCACAAGCCGGAAGTACGATTGGGAAAAAGTCCACGCCATTACGGGCGCCACCATCAAGCTGCAAGACCTGAGCCTGAAAGACCTGAAAGGCGAATTGCCAAAAGGCACGTTGGGAAATCTGAAAATCAGCAGAGTCATTCTGGGAGGAAACCTGATCGGCGGGTATTCGCACTCGCGAGATCTGGTCTACGGCTCGCAGCTATTTAAAGCCTACAACACGGACCGCAAGGTGTTTGAAACGTTTGAACTGGCCGAGCGCGCGGGCATCAACACGTTTTGCGCCGACCCGAACGAACTGCCGCTCTTTGCCAAGTACCGCGAACTGAATGCGTCCAAAATGCAGACGGTCGTTCAGGTGTGGGGAAGCCCAAAACCAACAGACCTGAAGGGAACCGTGGACAAGGCCATCGATTACGGAGGAAACACCCTTTACATTCGAGGAGTTGAAGGAGACCTTTTCGTCAAAAACGGGCAGATCGATGTGCTGGCCAAAGCGCTGGATTACATTAAAAGCCAGGGCGTCCCGGCAGGCATTGGTGCGCACTCGATTGAGGTGCCGATCCAGTGCGAAAAGGCAGGACTTAACCCGGACTACTACGTCAAGACGCTCCACAGTGACCAGTACTGGTCGGCCACTCCGATGAAGGACCGCGTGGAGTTTTCAATTATCGACCCGAAGCTTGCCAACGGGCAGTGGAAAGACAACATATTTGATCTCTTCCCGCAAAAGACCATCGACTTTATGGAAACCGTCAAAAAGCCCTGGATCGCCTACAAAGTTCTCGCGGCTGGCGCGTTCCATCCCAGGGACGGATTCCGATTCGCCTTTGAAAATGGCGCCGACTTCATCTGCGTCGGGATGTTTGATTTCCAGGTGGTCGAAGACGTTAATATCGCCACGGAAATCCTTTCCAGCGTGAAAGCCCGCAAGCGTCACTGGTATGCCTGAGGGTTAAGCTTTGCTCCGTTCTAGGAGACCGGGCGATTCGAACCAGGCGCTGATCAAGAGCGAATTTCAGGCGGGAGATGCAATGAGTTCAAAAGGGCTGATTCACGCGGCGTTCAACCGGGCCCGTACCTGGAGATCTGCAGCACCTCCGTCCCGCTCCCACCATGCTCCTGAACTTGCCGCCCGGTCGTTCCGGTCGATGGGCACTATTGCAGCGATCACAATGGGTCCGAATTATTCTGACCGCATTGATGCGGTCACGGAAGCCATTCGAACCATCTTCGACCGCCTCGAACGCGAGATGAGCGCCTACCGGCCCGACAGCGCGATCAGCAAGCTCTCCAGGATGGCAGGTGTTGTGCCGGTTGCGGTTCCGGAAGACACCCGCCGTGTCCTAAGCCTTGGTCAGCATTTTGGAAACTTGAGTGCGGGCGCCTTCAACATTGCAGCCGCCCCGCTGACAAGGCTCTGGGGATTCAACGGCTCACCGGCACCGCCAACTCTGCCCTCGGAGCAATCCATTCGCGAAATGCGTGGCCTTACTGAGAACAACCGGCTGATACTTGAAAACGGAACGGCATTTCTCGCCACCAAAGGGATGGCAGTGGATGTCGGGGCCATCGCCAAGGGCTACGCTATTGATAGAGCCTACGACTATTGCCTGAACGCGGGGATTCGTGACTTTCTGATCGACTTCAGCGGGAACGTCCGCGCAGCCGGCCAACCCTCGCGGCATGAGGGCTGGCAAGTGGGAATACGCGATCCATTCGACCGCACCACGATCCTTGGCAGGATCGCCTTGCCCGACGGAATGGCGGTGGCCACATCAGGAAGTTACGAGCGCTTTGTTACCATCCTTGGCGAACGCTTCTCCCACATCATCGATCCCCGCACCGGTTATCCCGTCACGGCCACGGCCCGCGCGACCGTTCTGTGTGCCGATGCCGTCACCGCTGACGCCGTATCAACCGCCCTGTTTGTCACCGGCATCAAGGGCGCATCCGAACTCCTAAGCAAGCTGCTTCCTTCTGTTGAGGCAATACTCGTTCCGGACAGTTATCCAACGGTCCTGTGGCTGACGCCGGGGGCCGACAAAATCCTTGCGACGCAGAAGGCTGAGCGGCGGTCTCTGTTAACCCGATAACAGAAATCGTAATGGCCTCTACCGGTCATGATTTCGTTTGCTCAGGCGACATGCTGCGAAGGTTCGGGCCTGCCCTCTGCAAAATCAAAAATTGATTTACTTCTGCAAGCGAAAATGCTAATCTCCCGCCCGGGTAGTCAAAAACACACGGATCGAGCCAACCTCAGCAGAGGGGTGTCCCTGATGAAGCCGTCGCCACGGGTTTTTGGGGCCCTTGTTGTAAGCCTGACTCTACTCTCAGCCTGTTCCTCAGGCACGAATAACACTTCAACCAGCGGTTCAAGTTCCAGCCCTTCGGCCGGAGCGGCAAGCCAAAGTGCCGTATCGGCTGGCGGTCCCGGGCAGTTCTATACCCCGCCCGGAGCGGTATTTGAGCACACTTTCACCAGCAACACCGTCAGCCTTGATTTCCCCACCGTGCAAAAGGCGCTCCGCAGCGTGAGCCCGGATGGCCGCGTATTCATTTTTGACGCCTCAGACTCCCGCATCGATCAATTGGCCCCCGGCAAAGTCCTGTTCATGGAGCACCTCGGCGCCCGCCGAATCGTAAAGGCTCAAAAGCAGGGTTCCGAAATGGACCTTTTGACCGAACCGGCGGAGCTTACAGATTTTATTCAGGACGGCCACATTCAGTTCAAAGCGCCAATCAATTTTGAGCGCCGCCCGGAGCAATCCGCAGCGATGCCCCGCCCTCCAGGCGCTTTTGGCAGCTTGTTGGGGTTGCTGGTTTCGCCCACTCGGCTTTACGCCGCAGAAGCAAACAAGATGTCGATTGGCCTGCAGACCAAAGGTCAGATAAACAATTGGCAATACCAGGTCAGCGGCGAGCCCAAAGGCAAAGGATTTGAGCTGAAACTGGCCGCCATCAAGAAACTGAGCGGATTCGAGGCCAGCGTAAAGGCGCAGGGAGAGCTTGAGAATGTGACCACGGCCTTCAACGCCGTAATCCACGGCCAGAAGATGCAGGAGTTCTCTTACAACACTCCTCTCACCGGCAAGCTGCACGTGGCCTGGGCAGCCCTGACCGAGGGGCAGAACACCGGCATCGGTGAGGCCCGTCTGAAGCTGCCGCCCTTTGGCAAGGACGTGATCGATGTTTACGGAGTTCCGTTACTCTTCCGCATTGACGAAAACCTTATTTTCAAGCCGGGTTTGGGCGGCAAGAAGGATGCCGTCGCTGGGGCCTTTGACATGGACTACAACGGAACGGGTGGCCTGGAAATCCACGGGAAGCAGTCCACGCCGGAAGGAACCATGGACGCGCAGACTTCCCCTGAGCCCACAACTTCCTCAGCCCTGGCTCCGCACGGAGTGGTCATCGCCGTCAATGCGCCCAAGATATCCATCTCGTTTGGGACTGAAAGCGTGGTGGAAGCCATCAAGGAAGCCATGCCTGCCAAGATGCTGGACAAGGCGGCTGCGGTCCTTGAAAACGGCCCCTTCGGACTGGGCGGCATCCTCCATAAGATGCAGGAAGACTTTTTCAAGCTGGACGCCGCCGCCTACGTGCAACTGGTTACGGAATTCGACTACACCGGCTCCGGGCCCATGAGCCTGGTGCCGTGTACTTTGACCCATTTGAATTTCTATGCGCAGGCGGGGGCGGACGCCCAGATCGGATTGCTGTCGGCGGAATCGCCTCATTTCGACATCAAGAAAACTACCTGGACCCGCAGAGATCCGGACTCCGATATCTGTGGTCCTAAGTCGTGAATGATGGACGCGCGTGCACCAGAGCCAACAGTTCGGCGGGTGAGGCTGTTGACACAGTTGCTGGCGCCCCGGGCAAGTTTGATATCGTTTGAGCAAAGCATTACGAAGAGGTAATCCATGGCGGGTTTCTGTACCCACTGCGGCACTCCGCTCGGCGAAGGCAACGCTTTCTGCGCAAAATGCGGTGCGCCCGTCAGCGCTCCGCCCCTTCAGGCATCATCACCGCAAACGCCTCCGCCCGCGCCGCCTGCCCCTCAACCTGTTCCGCAGGTACCTGTTGCAGCCACGCCCGCTGCCGGACCTTCGCCATCAGTGCCGCCCAGTCAGTCCGGCAGCCTACTGCTGAAGATTGTTCTGGCAGTTATTGGCTTCTTTTTCATGGCCACAGTTGTCGCCATCGGAGGCTGCGTCTATCTGGGCTACAGAGCCAAGCAGCGGATTGACAAGGTCCAGCAAGCCTATAAACACAACGACGTCGCCGGTATGGTGCAGGCCATCAAAGGGAACACGGCTCCTCCTGTCCAGAAGCTGCCGCAATGGAAGCCTGCTCCGGCGGCACTGGTTTCCGCACCTGGCTCAAAGATTCCTTTGAAGGTTTCATTGCGCATCGTGGTGGCAGGCAATGACCCGCTCCAGGGCGACTACGAATCCATCTTTGTTGTGGATTTGGCCAACGATAAGGAAGTTCACATCAAGGCCTCGCTGGAGTATCCCAAACCGACAAAACTATCGAGCCTGCTGGGGCAGCCGACTGGAAACAAGGAACTGGCGCAGAAGATTAAATGCGGACGCACCGTGCTGCGGGCCGATCTCGAAAATTCGGCGGAGGACCCTGGCTATTTCTGCTGGGGGAATCAAGAAAACACATTTCCAGGCACAACGGCACTCGGTCTCTCCAGGAAGACCTTCATGGAATTAAAAAACGGTGGCGAAGCGCCCTTTACAACGCATGAAGATCCCATCAAAGCGCTGATCACGACCTTTAAGAATACCGCTACGGGCTCCGGAGATCCCACCGAACTCCTGAATCGCCTGATCCCTGTGCCAGGCACACCGCCGCCCCCAACCCCAGCCATCCACTGCAACATTCGCCGGGTGGGAGACGGCGACGTTGCCGTTCCCCTTGTGGTGAATAATCGGCGGGTTGAATTGCCCGCCATTCACGCGGTTTGTGAGAATGCGGACGACAACAACCACCGCGAGGGCTACGTACTAGACGATCCGGATAATCCGCTAAGTCTGGCAGGCGAGTCACAGTCTGAAGGCAGTACCCAGATTACCAGCATCAGTTGGGACCAGGATAAACCCTCCAACCAGATTGAACAGGACTTGCAGAAGGACGGACGCGCCAAGGTTTACGGCATCTATTTTGACTTTGCCAGCGACACCCTGCGCGCTGAGTCAAAAACCGTTCTGGACGAAATTGCAGACGTGATGCGCAAACATCCTGACTGGAAGCTTCGCGTGGAGGGACACACCGACAACATTGGCGGCGATGCCTACAATCTCGATCTCTCAAAGAGGCGCGCGGCGGCCGTCAAGCAGGCGCTGGTTTCACACTACCGGATTGGCGTGGACAGGCTCACAGCCGCGGGTTTTGGCTCTTCGCGGCCGGTTGCTGCCAATGACACATTAGAAGGGCGGGCATTGAACCGCCGCGTGGAGCTGGTTAAAGAATAGCCTCCGCCCTTTGCAGGGATTCGAATTGGCGCATGTTCGCCCGCCAACAGTGTTGGCAAGGAAAGGATTGACCCTAGTCCCGCCAAATTTGGCCTGAATTTATA
>JBJKQZ010000129.1:0-2571 GCA_046704865.1 Terriglobia bacterium | reverse complement strand
CGCGTCCGAAAAGTTGGGAAATACTTAGAGCCAAAACGGTCACCCGGCGGAGTGCCAGACATCACTTCCGCGGCAGGCGGACTATAATAGTTGTAGAGTTAGAAGGCGGCTTGCCTGGAGGTGTGGAAACACATGAAGCGAGCTGCAACCGTCAGACAATTTCAAACCGACCTTTTTGAACCCGCGACTGCCGGAGCCACGCCGCTGTGGGAACTGGATATCGCGGAACTCGCAGGGCACAACATCGAAGCGCGCGGAAGAGAAGAGGTGAACCGGCTGCTCGCGGAAGGCTGGATTCTGCTGCACATCTACACGCTGAAGTACGAAGAAAACGGCGTCTGGCGTGAACGTCCCATGGCAATCCTGGGGCGCCCACGCGGCATTGCAGGTCCGCCGGAGCAGGAATAGAGCGATTCTTTCTCTTCACGTGCATCCGCTTCGTGGCCGGAAATTCGACAGGGCCGCAACCTCCGTATTCACTTACGCAGCTGAAGCGGAGGCTTGCATGACGCCGAGTTTATGCTTTAGCGCGGCCAGCACAATCTCCGCCGTCGCTTCCACACTCAGACCTCCCGTGTTGACGATCAGATCATATTGCATCGGATCGCTTGCGTCCTTCTGGAAGTGTCCGTGCTGGAAGTCTTTTCGCTGCTGGTCAACTTTTGTCACCAGCGCGTATGCAGCTTCGCGCGTCAAGCCGTTTGATCTGGCGATGCGGTCCACTCGGATGTCAATGGGAGCCACCAATCTTGCGCGAAGCGCAAACTGGTGGGGCAAAATGTGTTCAGCGCCGCGACCTACAATCACCACATCGCCCTGCTGCCCCAAGGCCAACAGCACCTGCCTTAGATGAAGCATGTAATTTGGGGAACCGATATCTCTGGTTAGCACGTCTCGAAGGAATTCTTCCAGCCCGCCGCGCGTGCGCTCATCAAGATTCTCGATCAATTGCTGGCGCATCTTTGTTCGTTCCGCAATCGCATCGACAATCTGGCGGTCAAAAACCTGCCAGCCCAGCCGCTGGCCAACCAACCTGGCTGTCTCACGTCCACCTGCTCCTTTTTCGCGCGAGATCAGCAAATAAGGCCCAAAGTAGAGCCGCCCGAGTTTCCCCCGGCCTGGCCTTTCTCGCTGTTGCTGTCGGCGGCGGGCAAGCTCCAGACGAGTCATCTGTTGCTCGATGAGTTGCTCAAGACTTGAATGTTCAGGAGGCACCATGTTGCCACTCTCCTTTCCTGGCGCGAGCCCGACGATGCGATCCGCAGTCGCGTTGCTGACCTGATACCATTGTCATCGCGCGCAGAGTCAAGAGTTCGATGCTTCTAATCCCATATTCTTTATCGCTTATCTTTAATCGTTAAGCTGTGACTGGAATCACTTTGGCCATGGATTACGCTTCGATTCTTCCACAGATAATACTGCCACCAGCAGCCTGAGCAAATTGCGCAACTTTGTTTTATGAGCGCGAATCTAATCGATCAGTGGAAAGGGAGGTCGGGACAATGATCTGGACCTTGTTGTCGGGAACGCTCAAATTCATCCTACTAGGCATGGCGGTTCTATATTCTGTCCATGTTGCGTTGACGCTGAAGAACGACGGGCCGGATTACCATTTCAAATTTGATCCGCACGATCCCGCGCGCTCTGCAGAGCGGTTCCTAGTGTGGCTGGGAGTGAGGACATTTACCGCAAGTCTGGCGGTCCTCAATGCCGGCCTGAATATTCTTGAAGACGCCTCCGCCGACGTTGGCGAATGGGTGATCCATCGGCGGAACTCCTGATTCCATCGCCTGAGCATTCGCCACCTTCGGCGGGAGCACGGCCCAGTTTGCCAAAGCCCGTTGGGGCCCTTTCTGCAAGTTATAACAAATCATAAACTTACAAAAAGACTTGCCTTTTGACTCCTGCTTCTGCAATTTTATTGGGGCAGCACTTGGCATATTTGTTACTGGCGGTCTTGCGCCGCTGAGCGGTGCCACGCGGGTGTCAAAAGGATTTAATGGACAACGACAGCTTTTACTGGCTGGGACTTTCAAGGATCCAGGGCCTGGGAGTTCGAGGCGCGCATAAACTGATTGGCTACTTTGGGTCGCCCAAGGCCGCATATATGGCATCGCTGACGGAACTCGAAAGGTCCGGGCTATCGCCGACCGTCTGCCAATCTGTTTTTGCTCAGGCTGGGCTGAAGGAAGCCGAAAGTGAAATTGAAGCGGCGGCAAAAGCCGGATGCCGCTTGGTCGATTATGGCAGTGGGGCTTATCCGCCACTGCTCAAGCAGATTGCCGACCCCCCGCTGGCTCTTTACGTCAAGGGCGATATCCAGGTGCTTTCCGGCCTTTGCCTGGCGATTGTTGGTTCCCGGCGGCCTTCGGCTTACGGATTGCAAGTTGCGCGTCGCCTGGCACGCGACCTGGCGGAACGGAGCCTGGTGATCGTGAGCGGACTGGCCCGTGGCGTCGATTCCGCGGCCCACCATGGCGCGCTGGAAGGCAAAGGGAAAACAATCGCCGTCCAAGGCAGGGGCATGGATGGCATTTATCCTGCTGAAAACAGGAAGCTTGCTGAAAAGAT
>JBJKQZ010000128.1:0-6083 GCA_046704865.1 Terriglobia bacterium | reverse complement strand
CCATTCCAAGCCGGGCTTTGCTGCCTGCAATGCCAGCCCGCTCCAGGCATCGCCAGGCCGCGTCTTGCCCGAATCGGCTCTAAGGGCGGCCAATGCGGAAAGCTGTGGCTTTGGCCGCTGCCTGGCGCCATATCTGCAAGCACTCCTGAATCATTCATTCTGGCTTCAGGTTTAAAATCAGACCATGAAGATTCGTGACATTCGCGCCGCCGGGTTGCGAGGCCGCACTCCCAAGGGCGGTTGGAGCAATGAATTGCAGCCGCAGGATTGCGTCCATACGCTGGTCGCAGTCCTCACCGACGAAGGCTTGACGGGCTGGGGAAGCGCCTACACCAGCGACGAACTGGTTCGCGGCGCTCTGTCGGTTCTGCGCCCGTTGTGCGTCGGCCAGAGCGCGCTTGAGCCCGAACGCGTGAGCGAACTTCTCCACCAAAGCACATTCTGGCTGGGCCGCGGCGGCTCCATCACCCACGCCATCAGCGGCATCGATATCGCCTTGTGGGACATCCTGGGCCAGGCCACGGGACAGCCCGTAGGCCGCCTGTTGGGAGGCTGCTACCGCGACCGTGTAAGACCCTACGCCTCACTCCTGATGCAGGAGCCGGACCGCATGTCCCGGGAGTTGCTGCCACTCAAGAACCAGGGGTTTCGCGCTTTTAAAATTGGCTGGGGGCCGTTTGGACGGCATGATGCGGCAACCGATGAAGCCATTGTCCGAGCCGCGCGTGAGGCCGTCGGCAGTGAGTGCCTTTTGATGGTTGACGCGGGCGCCAGCGACGCTTTCTGGCCGCGCGATTACAAGTGGGCGCTCAGAACTTCAGACATGCTGGCTGAATATGAAGTGGCGTGGTTTGAGGAGCCGCTGCCGCCGGATTCGCTGGAAGACTACGTCGCGCTTCGCCGCCAGTCGAGGACTCCAATTGCAGGCGGCGAGGTACTGACGCGCCGGCAATCATTCCAGCCCTGGCTGCGGGCGGGAGCGTTCGACATTGAGCAGCCGGACTCGACCAAGGTGGGCGGCCTCAGCGAGTCGCGCCGTATCGGCTGGATGGCGGAAGAGTATGGTGCACGGATGATTCCTCACGGCTGGAACACCGCGGTCGGCCTGGCGGCAGATCTGCAACTGGCCTCAGCCTTCCCCAAAACCGACCTTGTGGAATACCTGACCGGGTCTCCGTTCATCGACGAACTCGTCGCGGAGCACTGGAAGCTCGATACTGAGGGAATGCTTGCGATTCCTCAGCGGCCGGGCCTTGGAATCGACATCCATCTGGAAGCGCTCGAAGAGTTTTCAGGCTTGAAGCATTTTCTCGATTAAAGGTTGGATAGACTTTACGCCGGGCTGCCGGCTCGTGCAGGCGATAGCTTCTCTCACACGCCCCAGCCTGGCGCAATTATAGAAAGCCGGCGGCGATTTCCAGCAAGCTGCTAGATTAATGCCGCTACCTCGTAGTCCCTCACCGATGGAGCCTCAAACTCTAATGTTCCACCCGTCTGCTTGAACGGAAGTGTCCGCCCCGCACGCAGCGCGCGCACCGTGGAGATTTTCTTCATTTGCGGCAGATCCAGCTTAACAGTCAGCGGGCCGATCGGGTACAGGCGGCGAACAAAGGAACGCATCAAGTTGGGATTGGTGTAGTTCAGGATGTGCACGGCAAGTCCCGGCTCCGTCTCCCACCCAAAGATTTCCAAAATCCCGTCGCCTTGCACCGTGACAGGAACCGTCTGCCCATTCATCAGCCAATCAATGGAGCGGATGATCAGCCGGTTCAGGTCAGGATTTCCGGATTTCCACGCCGTGCGCGCAATGTCTCCCGGAAAATAGACGACCTTCCCGGAGTTTCCCGGTCCCTGGCGGAACATCGCCGCAGGTTCCTCCGTCCTGCGGATACGCGGATAAACCATTTCCGGCGGAAAGGCCGGGTAATGTGGGATAACACTCAGAAAAGTCGATGCGGGCGCGAGATGGCCAACCGCAACCCGAAACTCCGGGCCAGGAAGAATTTCCGTGTCCTCGAAGCCGTCAGTTATAGGATGGGGCCGGTCAATGTGCATGTAGCTGTTGTTGAATGGGCCGATCAGATCGCCTGCCACGTTGACTCCCAAAACGTCCGCCAGGCCAAAGTCTTCTTGCCGCTCCCCCCATTCGTTGTAACGCGACGTTTCAAAAGTGGCCAGCAGCGAGCCGCCCGAAGAAACATATTCCCGGATCGCCTGGCACTCACTATCCCGCAGATAGGCGGCGTTTGGCGCCAGAAGCACTTTGTAATGCTTGAGAGATTCCGGTGTCAGGTTTTCCTGATGCACAAAGTCAAACAAAAACCGTCCTTCCAGCAGCGCATAATAAAGACCCTGCAAATAATCGGTAGGATCAATGCGCTCACCATTGAGGCGTCTTTCTCTTGTCCCATCGGACCGGTAGAACGCAATGGTGCTCTGCGGATAAAGCACAGCAATATTCGCCAGCGATCGCCGGTTGCGAAAATGATTCTCATTGGCTGCCAGCCAGTCATAGAAAGCGCGCCCGCTCTTCCGCCAGCGATTGTCCTCAGGCGAACCGCCCAGCCAGTGGTACCACGGCACCATGCCGCTGGCTGTTATCTGCGCCATCCAGAGCCGCGCTTCCGCATCCGGCTTGCTGGAGTGCCGCCACAGCGGGCTGCTGGTGCTGTACGCTCCAATAACATTCGTAATCGTGCGGCCGTCCATAACCGACTGCGCCACCCTGCCCTGCTGCGCGCAGATCCAGATGGGCGATTCCGTCGGACGGCCCTGGTGATCGGCGTTGAACCACGCCGCAACTTCTCCAAGGCGTTTTACGTCCTTCACTGTCCGGATTCCGCCGCCCAGGTTTCCGACATACACCGAGTCCGGATTCTTCTCCTGCGCCACCTTATTCCACAGTTTCCAGATTTCTGCAATCCGGTCCATATAGACTTCGTAGTATTTCCGGTAGACAGGATTTTGCGCGTCCGTCGTTTCTGGCGGGACTCCTCCTGTTTTGTTACGGTAGATATCCTGGCACGCCGGGCAGTAGCACACCTCAAGACTTCCCGTGCTTGGCCAGCCATTGGTGAAGAATCCATCGGGGCTGTAACGCTCATTCATTTCGCGGTAGATGGCCGGCATTTGCTCCGTAAAATAGGTGCTGAACATGCATGTCTTGAAGAGCCATGGACACTCATCCTGCCGCCGGGGAGAGCCGTCGCGGTTCCTTTCAAACCATTCGGGATGGGCCTCCAGCGCTTCCTGATAAGCGTAGTTGCAGTCCATCCGCGCCACCACACGGATTCCGCGTTTGCGCGCCGCGGCGGCCATATCGCCAAAAAGGTCACGTTCACCAAGGAATTCGCTGCGATGCTGATATGGAATCTTTGTCGGATAGAAGGCGACGATTCCGCCTCCATTGAGGAGGATGGCATTCACCTTGAGTGAAGCCCAGTAATCCATCCAGGCGTCGGCGTTCAGCGTAAGCGGATCGCGTTCATTGAAATTCAGCTGACCGCACCGTCGCATCGTGGCGTACCACGGCTTTCCGGACGCGGCAGTCTGGGCCATCGACTTTCCGGCGCGCGTAACAATCACGGAGGCTGCCGAAACTGCCATGAATTCCCTTCGCGTCAATTTATCCATGAAAGCATCTCCTTTACTCAACAACCTGGGTGATCGTTGCATCCGGATGTCATGCGGCACTCTGCACCATTTGGAGTGCCGCGGCGATATAGCCGTATTCAAAGGCGAAAGCTTGCTTATGAGCCGCGTCGCCTTCAATCGTGGGGGCGTGGTCGGGCATCACCATGCCGTCGTAGCCAACTTCATGGTACGTGCGCATGGCCCGCAGCATGTCGACGCTGCCGTTGTCAGGAAAAGTCTCCTCAAAATTGAGAAAGTGTCCCCGAATATTGCGGAAGTGAACGTTGAAGATCTTTTTCCGCTCACCGAAATAGCGGATTACATCGAAGATTTGCTTGCCGGGATTCTCCAGCATTTCAGAAACTGTTCCCTGGCAGAAGTTCAAGCCGTGATACGGACTCGCATTGATGGAAATGAATCGCTTAAGGCCATCCACGCTGCCCAGCACCCTGTGTACGCCGCGAAAGCCCTGCACCCGGGGCATGGCCGGGTCGTGCGGGTGGCACGCGATCCTGATTTTGTATTCATTCGCCACCGGAACAACGCGTCTAAGAAAATAAGTGATTCGCTCCCACATTTCGTCTGCGCTCACGTTACCTGCCGGGGTCAAATCCGGGTGCTGCGCCTCAGCTTTCTGGTAGTTGAAGGTGCTGTATATTGCACCTCCGCGGTCGCGAGTCGGTTCGGTGCGCACAACTCCCAGAATCGTCATATTGTATTTCGCAGCCGGAATTCCAGCCGCCGCGCAATCGCGGATCATTGCGCAGATTCTGTCAATTTCACGGTCGCGTTCGGGGCTCTCGCCCAGCATGATGGCAGGATTTTCCGCGCGTGAGATGTAACTGGAACTGAGCGGCAGAGGTACCATCACAAGATTGATTCCGAAAGAATCCATGCGGTCCCGCAGCCGATGCAAGCCTTCCACCGTCCATTGCTCATTCGAATTCGGCGCCGGAAAGCCGCTGCAAATGTGCTTGACACCGAAGGCCGCAATCGCCCGCAAAGTGTCGTCGGAAGGCGCGGCGGAAAACTGCGTGCCCATTTTCATCCGGCCTGAAGAGATTGCACTTGCATTCCTGTCCTGCGCGCCAAACGCCTCGGTACGGCCCAGTGGGGCCACCGCGGCGGCGCTGGCGGCGGATTGAAGAAATCGTCTGCGATTCATCGCTCCTCACTCCCCGGCAATTGTTTCGGCACACCGCTTCGGAAAGATCATTCACCCGTAAGGGTGCAAAGTTCTTGCGGCAAATTGCTCTTTTCGCCAATTGAGCAATCGGGACGCCAAAATCATCCCTGCACCGAAGCCAGGCTATTTTGTACGATTGCTTTCAGCCTTTCTTCCTCCTCTGGAGAACAATCAATGAGCGGCGGACGCACAGGGCCAGCGGGCTTGCCTACCACTCGCATTCCAGCTTTAATCATCGACACGGCATAACCTTTGCGCCGGTCGCGCAGGTCTGCCAGCGGCCGGTAGAACGCGTCGAGCAACCGGTCCATTCTATGCCCGTCGCCCCTCGTCAGGCCGTTGTAAAAGGCCTTCGCAATATCCGGAACAAAATTAAAGACGGCGGACGAGTAGTTCGCGATGCCAAGTCCCTTGAACGCAGCTGCCGACAATTCCGCGGTTGGCATGCCATTGATGATGGCCAACCGTTCGCCCACCTGCTTTTGGATCCGCAGCAGCAGTTCCATGTTTCCGTGGCCGTCCTTGAAACCGACAACATTCTCCAGTTCGCACAGCCGCGCCACCGTCGACGGAGCGAAAATCGCGTTGTCACGCTGATAGATGATCACGCCAAGCTTCGTTGCCGATGCAATTCGTTGGTAGTGTTCACAAAGGCCTTCCTGCTCAGACTGGATAAGATACGGCGGGAGCGCCAGGACTCCATCGGCGCCGGCTTCTTCAGCCGCTTTCACAAAACGGAGCGCGAGTTGCGAACCAAAACCCGCACCCGCAATCACAGGAAGTCGCCCCCTGGCTTCCTCCACCGCAGATTTCACCAGGTCGCGAAATTCCACCTGGTCGAGAGAGAAGAATTCGCCCGTCCCTCCGCATACAAAAAGCGCGGCCGGTTTGCCCTCAATCATCCAGGCAACATGCTCACGGTATCGGGCAAGATCGACTTCCAGATTGTCAGTGAATGGAGTTACGGGAAATGAAAATAGCCCCCGCAATTGCTGTTGCAGTTCTTCAGGTGAAAGGCCCATCGGTTTTGCCTCAGATGTTTAGTAATGAAGATTCCAGGATTCGGTATCCGACTCGCACAGACCATTACCCTTTTGCAAAATGATCGGAGCTACGTTAGCACATCTATTTCGCTTCTCAAGCCTTAAATTGTTTTATGAAATGTCGTCACCCAGCGAATGCTCACGATCCACGTGCAAAGCCGACCGGGCTAATTTATACTGGTGGCCGCCGCGATCGTCTTCGGCTCAAAGAGGAAACTTTG
>JBJKQZ010000127.1:0-3096 GCA_046704865.1 Terriglobia bacterium | reverse complement strand
GCTCTTGGGAACGCATATGCGCCCGACCCTCATCGTGGTGTTTACATGACCACAAACGGCGGCCAGACCTGGACCAGAACTCTTTACAAGGATGACACGACGGGCGCCATGTCACTGGCGTACGATGCCGGTTGGCCCGGAGTGGTGTACGCGTCGCTCTGGCACCATCAGGCCGCACTGCCGCCGGCGCCGCCCGATAATGACCAGGCCGGCGGGGCCATTTACAAATCCACCGACGGAGGACGAACCTGGCACGCCATAACCGGCCACGGACTTCCCACCTGGTCCAAGGGGCGCATTGGGCTCGCAGCCGACGGCGGACGCGTCTTCGCAAATATTGCAAGGGCCCAGGGGCACGTTGACCACCTGCAGGGCGGGTTGTTTCGTTCTGACGATGGCGGAGCAACCTGGCGGCGCATTACGAAAGATCCGCGATTGACTCCCGGCGGACGGTCCGGCTATTTCAACGCTGTTTGGATGGATCCCCAAAATCGTAATGTGGTCTATGTGGTTCACACCGGGTTTTACCGCTCGATTGATGGTGGAAAGACATTCCAGGTTGTAAAGAGTTCGCCTGGCGGCGACGATTATCACAATCTCTGGATAGATCCTAAAAGCCCGTGCCTGCCGTTGGAAGCCGGCGAGGGCTGCCTGAGCAGCGAAATGATTCTGGGTGCTGACCAGGGGGCGAGCGTCAGCCTGAATGCAGGCCAGACGTGGAGCAGTTGGTACAACCAGCCGACCGGGCAGATGTACCATCTTGCAACGGACAATCGATTTCCTTTCCGTATTTACGGCCCACAGCAGGACAATGGCTCGGTTGAGGTGAGCAGCCGGGGAGCTTTCGGAGATATCAACTTTATGGACTGGCGGATCTCGATGGGCGCCTACGAATACGGGCGTGTTGAACCAGACCCGGCTCATCCGCAGTGGATATTCTCAAGCGACGATGGCCCTGCAATTCACCGCAGGGTTCGAGGCACCTGGCTGACCCTCGATGTAACGCCCTACGTCGGCAGCGGAGGGCCATACCGTTATGCTTTCGGCCAATGGTGGAGTTCGGTAGAGCCTCCGTTCGTCTTCTCACCCAAAAACGGCAACATCATTTACTATGGCGCGCAATTCCTACTCGAAACCTCCGATGGCGGCCTTCAGTGGAGTCGTATCAGTCCCGACCTTACGGTTCGAGCCAATTTGCCGGAGCGAGCTCTTCCGCACGGCAAAACCAGCCGCGACTGGGCTGCCATCTCGGCCATTGCTCCTTCGCCCCTGAATGCTGGCGTGATCTGGGCGGGAACTGACGACGGGCTGGTGCAGGTCACTCGCGACGGCGGCAAAAATTGGGCGCTGGCGACGATTCCGGCATTGAAGCCGCTGGATACGGTCAGCATGATCGAAGCTTCGCCCTCCAACCCTGCCGCGGCTTATGTGGTGATGGACCGGCACTTCTGGGGCGATTTTCAGCCTTACATCTACCGTACTGACGATTACGGGCGTACCTGGACAGAGATCACTTCCGGCATCCCGAACGGCAGCTTTGTACGGGTGGTTCGAGCAGACCCTGAACGCGAGGGATTGCTTTACGCCGGCACAGAAAATGGCGTTTTTGTATCTTTTGATGACGGCAGGGAGTGGCAGCCTTTGCAACTCAACCTGCCAACCGCTTCTGTGCGCGATTTGGCGATCCGGGATGGCGACCTGGTTGCGGCAACGTTTGGCCGGGCGTTCTGGATTTTGGACGACTTGAGCCCGCTGCGCCAGCTCAATGCCCAGATTGCCACTGACCCTGCTCACCTCTTTCAGCCGGCGGCAGCTTTTCGAGTGCGCAGGGACGCCAACTCCGATACTCCGCTGCCACCTGAAGAGCCCGCTGGAAAGAACCCGCCTGCGGGAGCGATTCTGGATTACACAATGCGGTCCGTACCGTCCCAGCCAATCGAGCTTGCGATTTATGATGCCAACGGGAATTTGGTGCGCCAGTACAATAGCAATCCAATACCAGAAAGCGTGAAAAGGCCGGTAAAGTGGCCGACCGTTGCAGAGTACTGGATGGCTGATCCGCAACCGTTGCCTACCCATATCGGAATGAACCGCTTTGTCTGGGATCTTCGCTATACGCCGCCGCCCTCGGTAGAACACGGCTACCCTATGTCCGCAATTCCTCATGAAACTCCGGCTGGCCCGGAAGGACCGCTCGTTGTCCCCGGAAAATATGTCGTGAAACTAACCGTGGCTGGCCAGACCTATACCCAGCCCCTGACGGTGCTGCGCGACCCGCGCGAAACAACGACCGCATCTGATTTCGCTGACCAATTGTCACTGGAGCAGAAACTCATGGCCGGAATGCGGGAAAGCTATCAAGCGTACCAGGCGGCAAAACAGCACGGCGACAGCGCCGCCGCCGGGCAATTTGCGGGAATCAACGGTACGTTGAGCGAATTAGCAGCCGGCATCGGGGGGGCTGATGAAGCACCTACATCTGCAATGCATGATGCGGTGAATCGCGAGATCGAACAGTTAACCGCCCGATTACATGCCTCGAAGTGATGCGGGAAATTGAAGGAGGAGACGGAAGTGGCCTCGTTGGGGAACTGCACGTGATGAACTGCTCGATCCGTGTGCCGGAAGCAATTCGGCCTGAGACCACTGATCAGAGAGTTCCTGAATGGGGTTGTGTTATGCGGAAGGCCACAAAGAGCGAGTCAGTTGAGGTGCCGAGGGCGAAATTCTTTCAAAATGCTGGCGGGGACGACGGGACTGGAACCCGCGGCCTCATGCGTGACAGTTCCCAAAGCGATAACAGCGATGATTAGCTGGAATTGTGATTCAGCCTCTATTCATGCGGTTCTGAGAGCATTGCAAAACTTGACGCGCAATTCCAGCGAATACCAGCGTGTGACGCTGTATTAAACCAGTTACGTCACAAACTACGTCACACGCTTAAGGGCGCGAGCTTTGGATTGGGAAGGGGAACGGCCCTGTCCGAGGCGTGAAAATGCAATGCCAGGCCACAGGCGCTTCACGCGGAGGGGTTTTAATCACGGTGTTGGCGCTGGGCCGTGCGTCGGCCCGATTCACGCCGGGCTTGGATGGGAC
>JBJKQZ010000126.1:0-4707 GCA_046704865.1 Terriglobia bacterium | reverse complement strand
GTTGAAAGATTCTCGCGCACGCCTGGGCGAAAATGTCCGCCTGGCCGGAAAGCGGGTAACCCTGTGAACAAACCAGTAGCGCCATTGAATTTGCGGGCCTCATATCCTGACAGCCCGAATAATAGTCGCGTCAGCGAGTTGCCCATCCTGATACTGTTTCCCCACAATCGATGCAACTGTCGCTGCCTGATGTGCGACATCTGGAAGATCCGGCAGGTGCGTGAAATCACCGCAGAGGATCTTAAGCCACACCTAGAAAGCTTTCGAGCACTCAAAGTGCGCTGGATTGTCTTTTCCGGCGGGGAACCATTGATGCATTCGGACCTGACGTCACTTGCCCGGTTGTGCCGCGAAGAAGGGATACGCCTGACGCTTCTCACTGCAGGTCTGCTGCTTGAAAGGCACGCACAAAAGGCCACTCGCTGGATGGATGACGTCATCGTCTCAGTCGATGGCCCGCCAGGAGTTCATGACACCATTCGGTCCGTGCCCGGAGCGTTTTCCCGGCTCGCCGCGGGGATTCGTGAGTTGCGGCGGCTGCGGCCTGAAATGCCGGTTCTTGGCCGCTGCACTGTTCAAAAGCGTAATTTTAGAAACCTTCGCGACACCGTGCGCGCGGCCCACGCGCTGGGATTAAACTCCATCTCGTTCCTGGCTGCCGACATCGACTCTCAAGCCTTCAACCGTTCGCTCGGCTGGCCAGTGGCACGCCAAGCGAGCGTTGCTCTTGACGCCTCGGAGGTCGAGGCACTCGAGATTGAGGTACAGGCACTTATCCTTGAATGTCACCGAGAGGTCGAGTCAGGTTTTATTTCGGAATCACCTGAAAAATTGTACAGGATAGTTCGACATTATAGAGTGAACCTTGGTCAGAGAGACCCTGTTGCGCCTCATTGTAATGCCCCCTGGGTGTCCGCTGTCATTGAGGCTGATGGCATGGTCCGTCCGTGCTTCTTTCATCCTCCGATCGGCAACATTCACGACGGAACCTTACATGAGGTTCTGAATAGCAACGCGGCCTTGGATTTTCGAGGACAACTTGATGTGGCCAATAACCCCGTTTGTCAAAAATGCGTCTGCTCTCTTTACCTACCAAGGCAAGAACAGGGGCCCGACAATTTATTCGACAATTCTTGTGAATGGCAGGTTAAAATCGACGAAAAGGGAAGATACCGGTCACATTTTCTATCCTCTCAATCAGGGCGCTGCCGCTCTCAATAGAGAACGGCAGACAAGAGCGTATGGAGGGGGATCTCATGAATTTGCGCATAGTACGGGCCTGCGGCATCGCTGGCGTCACATTCCTTGGCTTTTACTTGATACCCTTTCCTGCTGCTGCACAGGTGGCAGTTCCCAAAGTGAGGGAAGAACGATCGACAACTCTTGAGCAGTCTGTGCAGGATCTAATCCAACAGGTCCAGCAGCTCAACGCCAAAGTCTCAAAATTGCAAACCGAGGTTTCTCGCTCCCATCAGGAAACGCGTGAACTCCGCCATGAGCTTGAGGGGGCTCTCGATAAATTAGCCTTGGCCAATCGATCAGCCCCGAAAGGTGATCCGCCCCAAGGTGCAGTAATGAATGCGCAGGGACCAGAGCAGCTACCCGCTTCAATTCAGACCGATAAGCAACCGCACTTGAATGAACGCTTGTCGAAGTTGGAGGAGAATCAGAACCTTCTTAAATCGAAGGTTGATGATCAATATCAAACCAAAGTAGAGAGTGCGTCCAAATATCGCATGAGGCTTTCGGGGATCGCCCTGCTGAACGTTTTTGAAAACAGCGGACGCGTCGATAACCAGGACGTTCCAAACCTCGCCCTGGGCCGGGGATCGCCCGATACGGGAGGCAGTTTCGGCGCAACAGCTCGCCAATCAGAATTAGGGTTTGAAGTCTACGGGCCGACCTTTGCCGGCGCCAGGACCAGCGCCGATTTGCACTTGGACCTCTTCGGGGGATTTCCGAATACTTCAAACGGAGTTACAGAAGGGTTGATGCGCCTGCGAACCGCCACCGTGCGTATGGACTGGGACCGCACATCGGTCGTTGTTGGCCAGGACGCTCCCTTCTTCTCCCCGTTGTCCCCGACTTCGATTGCCTCTTTGGGTTATCCCGCGCTCTCTTATGCGGGGAACCTATGGACATGGATTCCGCAGGTGCGGCTTGAGCATCGGGCGGATCTGTGGAGCGGAAACAGTATTAATTTTCAGGCAGGCTTTCTCGATCCACTTTCGGGAGAATCACCGGCGCCGGAAATCTATCGAGTGCCGCAAGCGGGTGAAAGATCGCGCCAGCCGGCATATGCATCCCGCATTGCGTGGACTCACGGCCCTGTTGATCATCCCTTAACTATCGGGGTAGGCGGTTACTATAGCCGCCAGGATTATGGGGCTGGACGAACAATGGACGCCTGGGCGGGGACTGCTGACTGGAATGTCCCGCTCAATAGCCGGTTCAGTCTTACAGGAGAGTTTTACCGTGGCAGAGCGCTTGGCGGGCTAGGTGGAGCAGAGGGACGCAGCGTACTATTCAGCGGGCCGGTTACGGATCCTAATTCATCATTGACGGGCTTGAATACCATTGGTGGGTGGACCCAGGTGAAGTTCAAAGCCACAGAGGCGGTGGAGTTCAATGCTGCTTACGGACAAGATAATCCTTTCGCCAGAGACCTGCGCCGATTCCCGTTATCCTATGGCTATGCTTATACTGGGATATCGAGAAATCAGAGTGAGCTGTTCAACGTGATTTACCGTCCTCGAACGGACCTAATTTTCTCGCTGGAATATCGCCACATTAACACGCTGGAAACCAATGGCGACAAATATACTGCCGGACATTTGAACCTGGGTGTCGGGGTCTTGTTTTAGGGCAATTAGGAGTAGCCATATGTCAATCGTAAAACAAGGGTGTTTGGCATTTTCAGCGGTCATGTTGTGCGGACTCGGAATATCGTTCGCACAGAGTGTAACCGTCAAAGCTCGCGTCGTTATAGAAGGTCAGAAGCAAAGGTCGCAACGTTTGTCACCGGATTCACATACAGTATTATGGCTTACACCCTCCAAAGGCTGGGCAGGTTCGCCTCCTCGGTTGCACAACTTGAGATCTCGACCGCAGCTTGTTCAGAAGAATAAGCAATTCACACCCCACGTGCTGGCGGTGGAGGTCGGTTCGGTTGTTGATTTCCCAAATCATGATGCGTTTTTTCACAATGTCTTTTCGTTGTTTACCGGAAAACGTTTCGACCTGGGACTTTACGAGGCAGGATCCACACGCAGCGTTCACTTTGACCGTGCCGGTATCTGCTACATTTTCTGCAACATCCATCCTCAGATGAGTGCGATTGTCGTTGTTGTCAATACTCCGTATTTTGCGGTATCAAACAAGCTGGGTGATGTCCAAATTCCTGATGTCCCAACTGGTCAGTACAAACTGAATGTGTGGGAAGAGCATTGCTCAACCAAGAATTTGGAAGAAGCCTCTCGCGAGGTTACGATTGGAACGGATGTGTCCTTTCTCGGAATAATCCGTTTGGAACAGTCCCAGAAATTAGTACTAGTCCACCCCAACAAGTACGGTAGAAATTACGACCCCGAGGTCTTTTCAAGCCCGATTTATTCTCAGCCGTAACGATGTGAAGAGCACGCGAAGAAGCAATGGGCTTCGGCGGATTTGGCACTGCCCATCACGTTATACAATGCACCTAGTCTACAACCGCCCATTTCTTTCCCTTTTGGCTTTGTAGAAAAGCAGTCAGCGCCATTAGCTGCTGATCGGTTAAGTTCTTGAAGGCTGGCATAATGGAGCCAGGAGTGTAAGCAGAAGGATCTTTGAAGTGGCCGATCAGCCATTCGTTGGTTCTTCTGCGATTCCCTTCTACGGTCAGGTCTGGTCCTACCTTTCCTCCTTCACCGTTCAGACGGTGGCACATAAAGCAGCCCTCCTGCCGATAGAGTGTTTTGCCATATGCAATTGGCGTTTCTTGCGGTCTTCCGCGTTCGGTCTTTGGAGGTGGATCAGCTATTGCGGCGAGCTCAGTTTCCATTCGAGGCAAATTGTGAATGAAGCTCACAAGCTTCCAGGTGTCTTGTTCGCTGATTGTCGATTTCCATGATGGCATACCCGTCAGCCGTACGCCGTTCTGGATGATCCAGAGAAGCTCAGCGTCGTTCCAATATTGAACGTGTGGGGAGGTAAGGTCCATGGCAGGTGGGTACATATTGCGCCCAAGCTCAGTGCGACCGTGCCCGTCAGTTCCGTGACAAATTGCGCAGGATTGCAGATACAATTTCCTGCCTTCATTCAAAGTGTTCTCGTTTACGGCTTGAGAATTTGTATTGTTCTCTGCCTCTATAGGTATCACAACATCTTTGGCCATGTTGGCGAGTGTAGTTTCCACTCTTGATGGCTTCTTGTTGGCCGTGCACCCACTAAGCCAAACTGCCAGGGTAACGACAGCTGGCGCAAGCATATGTCGCACGCAGTGGTTAAAAGCTATATCAGCCCTCATTGATCCTTTTCCTTTTCTTCTACGGCACGTCAATCATTCGGCTTTTGGCGAGGTCTAAAACAACAAGAAGCACCGATTGCATGTGCCCGAGAAAGAGCGTGCCGCATTGCATTGCAAGGATCAGGGTATCCGGATTGTTTTCGACTGAAGTCATCCATGTGCAAAAATGTTGTAATCGCTTGAAACATCGCTGATTTGCACGT
>JBJKQZ010000125.1:0-11158 GCA_046704865.1 Terriglobia bacterium | reverse complement strand
CACCGAAGTCAACCCATGAACCCGATGCAACCGTTCGAGCAGATCCATCACTAGCTCTGCGGTCCGGTGATCCAGGTTTCCCGTCGGCTCATCCGCCAGCAGCAACGCTGGGTTATTAACTAGCGCTCTTGCCAATGCCACTCGCTGCTGCTCTCCCCCAGAAAGCTCACCAGTCCGGCGCCCCAGGGCATTTTCCAAGCCCACCTCCGCCAGAAGTTCCCTGGCGTGACCCTGTGCCTTTTCAAAATCACTTCCTGCGATGAGCTGTGGCAGCATCACATTCTCTAGAGCACTGAATTCAGGCAGCAAATGGTGCATTTGCCAGACAAATCCGATTCTCTGATTTCTGTACTCTGCCTGCTCTTCGAAACTGAGATCACCCAGTCTCTGCCCTCCAAAGTATATCTCACCTTTCGTCGGAGTGTCTAGCGCTGCAAGCAGGTGGAGCAGCGTCGTCTTTCCTGATCCGGACCTCCCGACCAGCGCCAGAAGCTCGCCTTCCCTGACATCGAGACTGAGACCGTCAAAGACTACCACCTCCTGCTCGCCGGAACGGAAGACCTTGGTCAGATTTTCAACACGCAGCATCAGGCCTCAATTTCCGTACTCAGTGGGTACATTAACACAAAAATGTTCTAAGACAACTGATGTTCAACCCAAAATTCATTCGTAACGTAGAATTTCAGCCGAGTCCAACCTGGCTGCGGAAAAAGAAGGATAAAAAGCGGCGAGAAAACTGATAGCCACTACCGCTAAGCTGATCCATAAACCATCCCAGGGGCGTGGAATAAACGGCACGTAGGACAATCCGTAGACGTCGGCCTGCAAAGGAACCAGCTTGAAGGTCTCCCCCATCCAGGCACCGCCATAGCCCAGAATCAAGCCGAGAATGGTGCCCAGGCTGGCTATCAGGATTCCGTGGAGGGTGAAAACAGTCCAGATTTGCCTGTTCTTTGCCCCCATTGACTTCAGCACCGCGATGTCCCGGTTCTTATCCATCACCATCATCGCCAGTGTAATAAAGATATTGAGGGCAGCCACCAGCACGATCAACCCGATGGTGAGAATGGTAACCAGCCTTTCCAGCTTCAAGGCGCTGAACAACGCATGATTCTGGTCCACCCAGGTGGTGGTTTCAAATCCAGGCCCGGCTGCATGAAGGATGGTCCTGGCTACTGAATCGGCCTGATACACATCATCGAGTTTGAATTCGATGACAGAAACCACGTTCCTAAGGTCGAACAGGCGTTGGGCGGCATTCAGATTGGTAAAAACCCATTGGGCGTCAAAATCGTAAAAGCCTGAATTGAATATACCTACGACCCGGAAGTTCCGGTACTTCGGGACGACTTCAAAGGGTGTCAGGGTTCCTTGCGGGCTGGTGATCGTCACAGTATCGCCAACGGTCACCCCCAGCGACCTGGCCAATTCCTTGCCCACGATAATCGGATCAGCATCAGGAAAGGTTTCAGAAAGTCCCTGGAGGGAACCAGCTGAAAGACGATGGAGCAGATCGCAGACCTTAACTTCACGTTGCGGGTCAATCCCCTTAATGACTACGCCGCTTGACCGCTGCCGGTTCGAAATCAGCGCCTGCTCGTAGATGGCCGGCGCATCGGCTACCACATGCGGAAGCTTGGAAAGACGTTCCGCCAAGGCTTCATAATGACGGATGCTGTTGTCCTCGGTGGACTTGATAAGATTGACGTTGGAGGTTGCGCCAAGTAGCTTGCTTTGCAATTCCAACCGAAAGCCATTATTAATCGAGAGCGCGATCACCAGCGCCGCCACGCCTGCCATTACGCCCAGCACAGAGATGGCCGTTACAACTGAAATGGCGGCCTGCCGCCGCTTCGCTTTCAGATACCGCAATGCAACAAAGAGTTCAAATCTCATAATCTTGAGCCATTATCCGATGAGACCGACTCGCAGGGGAAGCTCAATCGAAGGGAATGCGCTAGCTGTGACCCCTAAGAAGAGCAAGACCTAGCCCGCGGCAAGGGGTACAAACCAGGCGTGCAATCAAGCCGTGGATTTTTCAGGCCGAAGCAGAGGGAAAAGGATGACGTCGCGGATGGAATGCGAGTTGGTCAGGAGCATGGTTAAGCGATCGATGCCGATTCCCTCACCGCCGGTCGGAGGCATGCCGTAACTCAGGGCCCGGATATAATCTTCATCAATGGAATGGGCGGTCAGGTCTCCGCGTTCCCGCAAGAGCTGCTGGTATTCAAACCGGTCACGCTGCTCGGCGGGATCATTCAACTCACTGAAAGCATTGGCAATTTCCATCCCAGCCACATAAAGCTCAAACCGTTCAACAAAGTTGGGATCGTCCGGTTTCTGCTTTGAGAGCGGAGAGACTTCAAGAGGGAAATCTACAATAAAAGTCGGCTGAATCAACTCATGTTCTGCAACGGCTTCAAAGAGTTCCTGAAGAGCTGTCCCTGCCGCAGTTCCCTCAGGGAGAGCGACAGGCGCAAGCTTCCCGTCGGACTTCGTGGCAAAGCCGTTATAGGCCCTGATCCACTCGAAAACCGCCTTAGGTTCCGCAAAACTATCTGTCGAGGGGCCAGGGCCGGCTTCCTTTGGCCAGTAACGGACAACCGCCTCTTTCATGGTCACCCGCTCGAATTTTTCAAACGTAATGTGGTGTTCGCCGTATTCAAACTCAAGTGAGCCCACAACGGCTTGGGCCACGTGCTGCATCAGGCGTTCGCTAAGTTCAATCATATCCCGGTAATCCGCATACGCCTGGTAGAACTCCAGCATGGTGAACTCAGGATTGTGCTGGGTTGAAATCCCCTCATTGCGGAAGTTCCGGTTTACTTCATAAACGCGGTCCAGGCCTCCCACAATCAGGCGCTTCAGATATAGCTCCGGGGCGATGCGCAAATAAAGGTCCATGTCCAGCGTGTTGTGATGAGTCACAAAAGGCCGGGCCATGGCTCCGCCGGCCATCGGCTGCATCATCGGAGTCTCAACCTCAACATATCCATGGGATTCCAGGAATTCCCGTAATGCTTTGATCAGCCGGAAGCGCTTTTCAAAAACGTTCCGGGCTTCCTCATTTACCATGAGATCGAGGTATCGCTGGCGGTAACGAATTTCCACGTCAGTAAGACCGTGCCACTTTTCCGGCAGCGGGAGAAGAGCTTTGGCAAGAAAGTGCAGATGCTCGGCGTGCACCGTCAACTCGCCTGTCCGGGTCCGGAATAAATAGCCTTCCACGCCAATCACATCCCCCAAGTCAAGAAGCTTGAAAAGCTCAAAGTCGCGTTCGCCAACGGCGTCCAGACGGACATATATTTGCAATCGAGCCCCTTGCCCCTGGAGGTGAGCAAATCCGGCTTTCCCGTGCGGACGGATAGTCATAACCCGTCCGGAAACCCTTACAGAAACCTTCTGGGCACTTAACTCTTCCGCCGGGTGGCCGGAATAATCCGTCATAATCTGAGGAATTGAATGACTAAACTCGAATTTTCGCGGATAGAGTTCAAAGCCAAGGGCGGCAATGGCCTTAAGTTTCTTTTCGCGCTGCAGAACCAGTTCCTGATTTTCGTTGCTGGATGTTGACAAGTTTGTTAACTCCTACCTTTAAACCTCTCGTAGCAATTTGCAGTGACCCTGTGGGAAACCAGCACCTGAACGATATCTTCATCAAATTGAGTAAGTTATTGCACCCGGTCCGCACGGGCTAGCCAGCTACGAAAGTAAAATCGCTTCGTTCGACCTTCAAAATCTGAAAGACGCATTATAGGTATCCGTGCAAAAAAGTGTCAAGAAAAGCCACTCGCCGCATTAAACTAGCGTGCCTTAGGCAGATATTAATCAAAATAACAATAGCCACAATAGTAAAATCTGATAACTTAAAAAAAACGAAAGATAGGCTACTTTGCTCTTGCAACTTTTCGGGCGATCGTCTATAGTAAGTGGCGTTTATGGTGTGGATCTGCGAGATCGGTGTTCTCCTCGTTGTCGCGGTTGGCCTGCGCCACGTGCTTCATATGGGGCGAAATTCCGCTCCCGAGCAAGGGGCCCCACGTTTTCGAAGACCCCACAACAACCCAGTATGTTCTCCCTTAGCAGCAGAAATCGAGGCCCACACAACCATACTTGGAGTACTGCTGAACGACGCAATCGAAGAACAGAATTCAGGGAATACAGAGAATGCCATCCGGGTGCTCAGCATTTTTGACAGCGAAAGGCAACGGCTGGTCGCTCTGGTCGTAAGTTTGCAAAATCTCTCGCTCAAGTATCTGCCCGCAGTCCAGTACCCGCTTGATGGAAGAACGCTTGACCCTCAGTGCTTCAGGTCACAACCGGTCAATGACTTCCTTAAGCGACACGGTGGACTGGAGCAATTTGTCTTCCGGTCAAAGCTGCGGTTCCAGTTGCAACTGCGACTGCTTCGGCGCGCCACAGCCCTGCTTAATGAAAGCTTTGAAGTTCTTAAGCACGAATCGGAATCAAACTCGGTACTGTTCGGTGCCGTCCTGTCCCAGATGGATTTTTACTACCACGATCTGGATCTGTTAACGAAAGAATCTCTCCTGAGCTTCAGCGCAGAGGTGGCTTGCCTTCCAGAAAGCGTCACAGAAGAAATCGCTGCTGAACTATCTGCATTGACAAACCGAAGCAGTGTGCTAAACCCCGTCGCCACGTTACTCCAGCGTTAAGCGTAAAATCCCCCCAATTATCAACGCCCTAAGCAGAGACTCTGGGGATCTTTATCACACCCGGCCCTGCCGAGTCCTGGCAATCCTTGCCAGGAAAGGAAGGGCCGGGTGTGATAAATCAAGAGTCTTCTTAACCGTAAAAGATTTCAGCCGTCTGGATCAGTTCAGGGTCCACAAACTTCAGCTTGGTCATGGCGTCCTTAAGCGGAATATCCTGAATCTTGTTGCCTCTCAGGCAAACCATACTTCCGTATTTGCCTCCGTGAATTAAATCAACAGCTTTCACGCCGTATCGTGTGCCAAGCACACGGTCAAATGCCGTAGGGGATCCTCCGCGCTGGATATGGCCAAGGACAGTAACACGCGTTTCGTATCCCGTTCTCTTTTCAATTTCGTTAGCAATCACTTCTCCAACCCCACCCAGGTGGACGTGTCCGAACTGGTCGAGTTTCTGATCTTTGGTTACAACATCTTCCACACCTTCCAGTTTGAAGCCTTCCGCCACAACTACAATCGAAAAAAGCCGGCCTCTCGCGTGCCGTTTCTGAATTACAGCGCAAATATCATCGATCCTCATCGGCTGTTCCGGTATCAGAATGCAGTCGGCCCCTCCAGCCAGGCCTCCCGTCACAGCGATCCACCCCGTGTGACGGCCCATTACTTCCACCACCATTACCCGCTGGTGGGACTCTGCCGTAGTATGCAGGCGGTCAATGGCCTCGGTCACGATTGAGACTGCCGTGTCAAAGCCAAAGGTCTGGTCGGTTCCCTCCACGTCGTTATCAATCGTCTTGGGCACTCCGACAACCTTCACGCTTTCCGCAGCAAGCTGGCGTGCCACACCCAGCGTGTCCTCGCCGCCAATCGCGATCAGGTAATCCAGTTTAAATTTCTCCATATTGGCCAAGAGGGCCTTCTTGTCTTCTTCCTTTTTCAGGGGATTCGTGCGGGAAGTTCCAAGGATGGTCCCGCCACGTGGCAAAATACCGGAAACTCGCATCAGGTCCAAGGGTTCTAAGGTCCCTTTCACAAGCCCCAACCATCCGTTCTTGATCCCATACACTTCATAGTTCAGCATATAGGCGCGGCGAACAACGGCGCGAATCACCGCATTCAGTCCAGGGCAATCTCCGCCTCCGGTTAGAATTCCAATTCTTTCATGACCGTCAGTAGCCATCTCTCTTGTTTCTCCTAGTCAAATTATGCAGATAGTGGGCAGTAACAGACCACACATGCCTGGTCGTAGCGCCCGGCAACCCGATCACTGCGGAAGCCGGGACTAAAACATTCGAATCTATCAGGAAAACAATATGCCGGTCAAATCGTACCTTGGCATTCCGGGTGACGGAATTTCCAGCGTTGAGGTTTAATTGAAAAAGCTATCCCACAAAGTATGCCCTGGCAATGTACAGCGCACCAAGAATAATCAGCAGACTATTGGCGGCAATGAAGAGCATTTGTCTGACGCGCTTATGTGCTCCAGCCCCCCACGCCAACAGCCAGACCGAAAGAAAGGAAGCCCCATAATAACCAATCAGGCTACCCACAAAAAACACCAGGACGCCCTTGTACCCATCCACGCGGCCCTGCGCTATGATTGGGCCGGCGATAGCCAGCCAGTATACCCATGTTCCCGGGGCGCTGGCTTCCACCAGAGTCGCAAGCATCAGACTCTTGTGCGTCAATTTCCAGGAGTATTCCTTTTTCTCCTCGCCCTTCTTCGGCTTTTCTACCAGCAAATATACTCCAAACCCCACAAGCGCCAACCCCCCGGCATAGGCCGTGTAATGCGCAACACTGGGGGGGATAAACTGGTAAAAGAAATACGTAGCCAGGAAGAAAACGACATCAATGGCGGTGGGAGGCGCGATCAGAACCCAGGTTGCACGTGCCCAGTGTTTGTGCGTCATCTGGGTCAAGGCAATAAGGTGCAGCGGAGTGGGAAGCAAACCACCGACAACACCCATCCCGAGTCCCAACAGGAGCAATTCCATTTTACTCTCACAGAGTTCTATCGCGCGGCAAGGCGGGAAACCCGCGAATGACGGCGGAGCCTGACCGCCCGCCCGGGCCACCATCCTGCAAAGGCCGGTGGCCTCTTGCAGGGAGTGTTTGAAGGCGTCGCCAATTAGACCAGCACAAGGTCGGGATGATAAATACTTCCTGAAACGTGCCGTGCAATGGCAATCAGGCGGCGCTCCGGATTCATGATCTTTAATACGGAAACGGCCTGTTCCCGCCCGGTGCCGCGCCCAAAGCGTTCCGGCTGCGCCAGTTCAAACTTGTGCCCATGTCGAACACTTTTCTCGTCCCTGCCGCGGACTATTAATTCGGGGCAATCCGGCAGTAGAGCTTCCAGCGGGATGATGCAATCTGCAACCTTTTGCTCGCGGACGGCTTCTTCCAGCCCTTCCAATGTAACCGCCCGGTCCAATGTGAACTCCGCAACCGTCGTGCGTCGCAAGCCGTCCAGGTGCGCTCCGCAGCCCAGGCGTAGCCCGATATCGTGCGCGAGAGAGCGGACGTATGTACCGCCGGAACATTCCACGGCAAATCGGGCGCGCGTTCCGTCAAAGGACAGCAATTCCAGCGCGTAGACTTCCACCTCCACCGGCTCCAGTTGGAAGGGCTTGTTCTGGCGGGCAAGCTCGTAAGCGCGCATTCCGCCAACCCGCTTGGCGGAATATGGGGGCGGAGTCTGCATCAGCCGTCCTGTAAATTCCCGGAATAACTTCTCAATCGCGTCCGATTCTACGGAAACAGAAACCTCTTCAGAAGTCGGAGTTCCCGTGCCATCGTAAGTGTCCGTGGAAAATCCCAGCCGCATGGTGCCTTCATAGGCTTTTCGGGACTTAAGGTAAAACTGGGCAAAGCGCGTTGCCTTGCTGACGGAAAGCGGCAGCACGCCGGTCGCAAAAGGATCCAACGTGCCAAAGTGCCCAATCTGCCGGATGCCCAGAATCCGCCGCACACGGGCCACAACGTCATGGGACGTCATGCCCGAGGGCTTGTCAATAATCAAAACTCCTGAGATTTCCTGTGTCATGAAAAAGGCAATGCCGAGCGCGCTTACACCCTGTGCGGCGGCTGCGAATGGCCGCGCTTAAGCCGGAGTTGCAGGCTCTGCCCTTACTGGTCTTTGTTCGGCTCGCCGAGCAGGGATTCAATCCGGAGCAAGTCTTCAGCGCTGTGGTCAAGGGTAAAGAGAAGTTCCGGAACTCGCCGCAACCTCAGCCGCAAACTGAGTTCGTGCCGTAAATAACCGGTAGCGGACGCAAGACCCTTGAGAGCGCTCTCCTGCACTTTTCTTTCTCCCGGCACAGACACCCAGATGTGTGCGGACCGCAAGTCCGGTCTGAGGTCAACCCTCGTAACCGTCGCAAACCCGATTCGGGGATCTTTGAGTTCCAGGTCGACCATTTCGGCCAGTTCGGTACGAATCTGATCCTGCAATCTCTCATGGCGGCGTCCCGGGACGGTCATGTGAATCCTTAAGATGGAAGTGCCAGCCGCAACCGGAAATCAAAAGAAATCTATATCGTGGTGCGCGACATCCTCTCCGAGAATCATTTCGGATTCCCGAAGAACATCCCTCAAAACGGAGTCCAGAAGCTGGCGGCTGTCAGAGATGGTAACGACCCCGAGTGTTGCAACCTGCCAGACATCACGATGGTCCAGTTCTGCCACTGCCACATTGAACCTGGACCGGAGACGGTCACGGATCTTGCGCAGAACCGCCCGTTTCTCTTTGAGTGAATGTGAATACGGCAGATGAATCTCGAGGGTAAGGAGGCCGACTGGCATTATGGCCCATCACCTCGTCAGGCTATGGCGGGCTCCATCACGCGCTCGACCGTAAATGCTTCGAGCACATCCCCGACTTTGATATCGTTGAAATTCTCCACGGAAATTCCGCATTCGGTGCCGAACTTCACTTCAGGCACGTCTTCCTTAAAGCGCCGGACGGACCGAACGCGGCCTTCATGAACCACAACATTGTCACGCAGCACGCGAATGCGGGATTCACGGGTCACCTTGCCCTCCTGCACGTAGCAGCCGGCAATCGTGCCGACCTTGGAAATACGGAAGGTATCCCGCACATCGGCCCGGCCCTGCATAACCTCCTTGAACACGGCCGAGAGAAGCCCGGACATGGCTTTCTTGATTTCTTCCACTACCTCGTAAATAACGGTATGGAGGCGGATATCAACATTCTCAAGCTGCGCCAGGTCATTGGCTTTGCGTTCCGGTCTTACGTTGAACCCGACGACCACTGCGTTGGATGCCGAGGCCAATAGAACATCGGTTTCCGTGATGGCGCCGACGCCGGCGTGGATCACCTTGGTCTTGACTCTTTCATTGCCCAGCTTGCCCAGGGTATCCGAAAGAACCTCGACCGACCCTTGAACGTCCGCCTTGATAATCAGAGCCAGTTCCTTGACCTCGCCGGCCGCCATCTGCTCATGGAGTTGTTCCAGCGTAAGCCGCGCGCTTTTTGCCAGCGCAGCTTCCCGAAGCTTGGTCTGCCGATGGGCTGCAATCTGCCGCGCTTTTGCCGTATCATCAATGGCCTGCAAACGATCACCGGCCTGCGGGACGTCTTCGAGCCCGAGGATTTCTACTGGGGTGCTGGGCGGAGCGTCAATTGCCGCCTGTCCGCGGTCATTGAACATTGCCCGAATTTTCCCGTATATAGCACCGACAATGAAAGAATCTCCGACGCGCAAAGTTCCGTTCTGGACAATTACCGTCGCTACCGGGCCCCGCCCTTTATCCAGCTTGGCTTCCAGTACCGTTCCGGATGCCAGACGGCTGGGATTTGCTTTCAGCGCCTGCAAATCAGCCACCAGCAGGATCATTTCCAACAGAAGATCGAGGTTTTTCCGTTGTTTCGCAGAGACTTCCACAGTAACGGTGTCACCACCCCAGTCTTCCGGGGTAAGGCCACGGTCAGCCAATTGTTTTTTAACGCGATCGGGCATCGCGTCCGGTTTGTCAATTTTGTTGATGGCTACCACGATGGGAACCTGCGCTGCACGCGCATGGTTGATGGCCTCAAGAGTTTGCGGCATTACGCCGTCGTCCGCTGCAACTACAAGCACCACAATATCCGTAACTTTGGCGCCGCGGGCACGCATCAGCGTGAAGGCTTCATGGCCGGGAGTGTCCAGGAAAACGACCTTCCGGTCCTGCGTCTTAACCTCGTAAGCGCCGATATGCTGCGTGATACCGCCTGCTTCACCGGAGGCGACTTTAGTCTGCCGGATAGCGTCCAGCAGTGAGGTCTTGCCATGATCAACGTGCCCCATCACGGTTACCACGGGCGCACGGGGCAACAGGTCTTCTTTCTGGTCCACTTCCTCTTCGTCACGGAAGACTTCTTCTTCAAAGGTGATGACTTTAACTTCCGCGCCAAATGCCCGCGCAATTTCAGTGGCGGTTTCGCTGTCAAGCGTCTGATTGATTGTCGCGAAAATCCCTTTCTCCAGAAGCCTCTTCAGAACGTCCTTTGCGCGGACCTCCAGCTTCTCAGAGAGTTCCTTGATGCTGACGCCCTCAGAAATGGTGATGGTGCGTGTGATCTGGATTTCTTCAGGCGCGGCAGGATGCGGTGGCGGAACGGCGGGTTGGCGGTCCACCTTTGGCACAATGATTTTCTTGCGTCCCGTCGCCTTAGCCGCAGTCCCGGCTGCACCAGCCGAAGGCCGCGCAGTGGGATGCATCGGCCGGGGCTCACCAGGCCGCCGGAAACTGTGCGTCCGCGTTGGAACGGCTTTGGGCATGCCAGCAGTGGGATAAATAGGCTGCTTGGAAGCCGGAAGCTTCGGAGGCCGGGACGGCTTGGCGGATTTGGTTTCGGAAACGTGGGGAGGAGGTTCGGATGGTTTGGTTGATATCTTCGCAACAACTGGAGACACAGGTTTAGCCTTTTGAGCGGCCGTTTCGTGAACTTTGGCAACCGGGCGCGTGACTTCTGGCCGCGCGGTCGCCGCCTGAGGAGGCAACACTGTGCCAGTCTGCCGCGATGGGACATGCTCCGGTGGTGCGCTCGGTGCCGCCGGAGCAACATGTTCCGCCACAGGACGCACCGGAGGACGGGGCGCCACTGTCTTGCGTGCTGCTGCCTTGATTTCTGCAATTGACCTTGTGAAAGATTGACGGGTTACGGGGGGTTCTGCTTGCTTCGCGTGCTCTTCATGTGCCTCGGGCACAGCGGCGTCTGCTTCAGGCGGAGCGGCTTCTACCTTGGAGGGAGAAGGTGCTGCCGCTTTTGGTGCGGCTGGCGCAGAGACACGTTCGCCGCGGAAGTATGCGCGGACCTTATCCGCGGCCTCCTCATCAAGCGAACTTGAGTGGGACTTCTTTTCGGTGATGCCAACTGCCGGGAGACACTCCAATATCGCCCGGCTCTTCACCTCCAGTTCGCGCGCCAGTTCATTGATTCGGATACCGCCCATTTCACCTCTTTCCAAGGATCACTC
>JBJKQZ010000124.1:0-4851 GCA_046704865.1 Terriglobia bacterium | reverse complement strand
TTCTCTTGGCAGCACGTCAATCACCCTGCAATTCGATCTCAGCCGCAACCTCGATTCCGCGGCCCTTGATGTTCAGTCAGCAATCGCAGCGGCAGCCAATCAACTGCCGGCCAATATGCCTTTTCCGCCCACTCTGCGAAAAGTGAATCCAGCCGACCAGCCCATATTCCTGCTGGCCGTGACCTCGCCAACGCTACCGCTTTACGAAGTTGACAACTATGCTGAAAACTTCGTCGCGGAACAGATTTCCATGGTTCCCGGGGTGGCGCAGGTGGGTGTGCATGGCACGGCCAAATATGCCGTGCGCGTGGCGCTGAATCCACAGGCACTTGCCAGTCGCCAGATCGGCATCGACCAGGTGGAACAGGCCATCCAACACGCCAACGTCAACATGCCGATGGGAACTCTCTACGGAGCGCACAAGGCGTATAACCTTGAGTCCAATGGACAGCTTTCAGATGCTGCCGTCTACCGACCGCTCGTCGTCGCCTACCGGAATGGGGCGCCGGTCCGGTTGGACCAGGTTGCGACCGTCACTGACGGGGTCCAGGATGACTATATTGCGAACTGGATCAATGCTGTCCCGGGCATTATGCTTGCCGTTCAGCGCCAACCAGGCACCAACACAATTGAAATCGTCAAAAGGATCCGTGAACTCCTCCCGCGCTTTTACACGACACTGCCACCATCCATCCATCTTTCAATCGAGTATGACCGCTCTGTTCCCATCAGCGAATCCGTCAACGACGTCAAGTTTACCCTTCTGCTCGCAGTTTTTCTGGTGGTCCTTGTCATCTTTCTATTCCTGCGGAATGTATCCGCCACGGTGATCCCCAGCCTCGCCCTGCCGATGGCCATCATAGGAACATTTGCGGTGATGTACCTGCTGGGTTATACCATCGACAATCTTTCCCTGCTTGCCTTGACACTCGCGGTGGGCTTTGTGGTCGATGACGCAATCGTCATGCTGGAGAATATCGTGCGTCATCTGGAAGCGGGAAAAACACCGCTCCAGGCGGCACTTGACGGTTCTAAGGAAGTCAATTTCACCATCCTTTCCATGACCCTGTCGCTGGCCGTGGTATTTCTCCCTGTCTTCTTCATGCCCGGCGTTCTGGGAAGACTCCTGCATGAATTCGCGGTGGTGATCATCTCTGCCGTTCTGGTTTCGGGCTTTGTTTCCGTCACGCTCAGCCCAATGCTCTGCCGGCGCTATCTGCGCCCGCACCACGAGCAGCGACAGAACTGGCTCTACCGCACGCTGGAAAAGATTCTTGACGCCTCACTGAGCGCTTACGGCTGGAGCCTCCGGTGGGCTCTGCGCCACCGCGCGCTGGTAATGCTCTTTGGTTTTCTTGTTCTGGTGGGAACCGCATGGGAATTCTGGATAATTCCCAAAGGCTTCCTGCCGAGTGGCGACTCCGGGCGGATTGCTGTGGCAACAGAAGCTAACCAGGGAATATCTTTTAGCTCCATGAAGGCGCACCAGGAAGCCGTGAACCGGATTCTCCAGGCTGATCCGAGCGTTGTTCAGTTTTTTTCAAGCGTCGGCGGCTCATTCAACAGCGGCATGAACAACGGCCGTGCGTTCCTTCATTTGAAAGACCGGCCCGACCGGCCCTGGAGTGACAGTCCGGCTTACGACCATTTGGTGGCACGCTACAGCCATGTCGCCGTGCTGAGTACGGTGGTCCGGTGGATTCGCCCGATCTATGAACATCACATGACCATCGATGACGTCATCCGGGAACTGCAGCCAAAGCTGGACAAAATCCCGGGAATCCGCACTTTCCTGACAAACCCGCCCTCTATCCGGATTGGCGGTCAGATGACCAAGAGCCTGTACCAATACACACTTTCCAGCCCACAAACAGATGAGCTTTACGACTACGCCCAGAAGTTTGAGGCGAAAATGAAAACGTTGCCCGGGCTCGAGGACGTCACCAGCGACATCCAGATCAAGAATCCGCAGGCCAACGTGGTGGTTGACCGCGACAAGGCCGCTGCCCTGGGAGTAACTCCGCAGCAGGTCGAAGACGCGCTTTACAGCGCCTATGGACAGCGGCTGGTTTCTCCTATCTACACCTCCAATGACGAGTACTGGGTTGTGCTTCAGGTGCAGGACCGCTTCCAGAGTGATCCCAACATGCTCTCGGAACTTTACATCAGCTCATCCTCCGGCCAGCTTGTCCCGCTGAGTTCCGTCTCAAAATTCACAACCAGCCTGGGCCCCCTTACCGTGAACCACAGCGGCCAACTGCCTTCAGTGACCATATCTTTTGACCTTGAACCGGGCGTCTCACTGGGCCAGGCCGTGAGAGAAGTTGAAGAACTTGCCAATTCGATGCTGCCCATCTCCATCACTACCAACTTCCAGGGCACGGCACAGGCCTTTGAACAGTCCCTCACGGGCATGGGCATTCTGCTGATTATGACGGTGCTCATCATCTACATCGTTCTGGGCATTCTGTACGAAAGCTACGTTCATCCCATCACGATTCTAACCGGCCTGCCGGCGGCTGCATTCGGCGGCCTTCTCACGCTCTCCATGTTTCACATGGATCTCGACCTCTACGGCTTTGTCGGCCTGATTATGCTGATCGGCATTGTCAAGAAAAATGCCATCATGATGGTTGATTTTGCTCTCGAGGCGGAGCGCAAGGGCAACTTAACAGCCAGTGAATCAGCCTACCAGGGCTCCATGATCCGCTTTCGCCCCATCATGATGACCACAGCATGCGCGATCATCGGTACGTTGCCCATCGCTATAGGCATTGGAGCCGACGCTGACTCGCGCCGTCCGCTTGGTGTTTGCGTGGTCGGCGGGTTGCTCTTCGCACAATTTGTAACGCTCTTCCTGACGCCTGTCTTTTACACCTACATGGATTCATTCCTGAAATGGCGCCATGCTGGTAAGCGGTATCCCGAAACAGAAGAGTCCGTACCTCAACTGCCGCCGGCAGCAGAGCCTCTTCCGCATAATTAATCTGGTTCGTGAGATTTGAATGAGATTTCAGCAGGTCGGTTCACGCCTGCCGCTGCAGAGCGGTCCTGCAAAGGCGGAGCCACCTGCCAGGAATTCTGCCTTCAGGCAAGCGTGCTGGACCAGCCGAGCGCGACTATGGCGATGATCAGAATAAAAAGACCCACGCCCATAAAAACCCGCTCAACTGCACGCGAGAAGCGCCACTCTCCAGCGAAAATGCCGCACAGGTTGGCGGTCAAAAGTCCCACGGAAAGACTGAGCGGCCAGCCGATAGCGGGTCCCAGTTTTCCAAGCTTCGGCGCCGCAGAACCGTAAACGAAAATGCTGCCGCCCCACAACAGCCCCATTACCAAAGTCAGTCCAAAAAGCGAGGCCGACCCGGGCTGCGTATATTTTCCCCAGGTCTTGTTCTGCCTGAACAGGTAAGCGCAGAAGCCAAGGTTCGCCACGGCACCGCCGGTCAGCATCAGCAGCCAGATCAGGTTGGAACCCGCAAACGAGCTGTTGCCCAACCGCGCCGCCGACTGGACAATTCCCTGCGCTGAACTGTAGCCAATGTTGAACACTGCTGAAAGCACGCCTGCGCCCGCGCAGAGCAGCAAGCCTGTCCAGAAAGGCCGCGCCTGGCCCACCATTTCCTGCCGGACATTCTCGTTCACCTGGCTGCGTTCCTTCAGCTTGCCCGCGTAGCCGCAGAATGCGATGCCGACAATCGCAATCGCCGTTCCTGCCAAAATCGCTTCGCCCTGCCGCTCGAAGAGTTTGCCGGGGTCAAGAAGAAGGATGGGAAGAAACGAACCCAGTGAAGAGCTGATGGCCAGAACGAAGGTGTTGCCGAGCGAAATTCCAATAGCGCTGACTCCCTGGCCAAACATGATGGCGCCAAAGCCCCACGCAAAGCCGCAGACGATGGCCATCACAATCGCGCGCGTGGGAGCTTGATGGAGTGATTCGCCCAGATTGGATACTGTAGCGGCCGCAATCGCGACGGGCATGATCAGGCATGAGATCAGTATGAAGAGCGCCCAGACATTTTCCCACGACCACCGGCCCAGGTACCGCATGGGCAGGGTGAAGGTTCCATTCATCAGTCCTGAAATGACGGCGAGCGCCAGACCCAGCATCAACGCAGATGAGGTTCCGTTCATAGGTCCATCAGCATAGCATTTTCCAGCCGCCCCTAACCAAACATGATCGGCAAAAGCTCTTTGAGCTGCCCGCCAAGATTACTGCGGCCGGTTACGTCCCATAATGAGGTCCGGAGGTTGCGCATTGCCAGTACTGAAGTGATCCACGTCTGCGTCCAGCCGCTCTCAATCGACCACGGGCCCCAGCCCCAGTCCGAACTGCTTGCCCAGTAGTCCCAGCGGCCAAAATCAAATGCCCGGAACCATCCACCGGCGAGTTCTGGATGCTTTTCCGACCGGATCTGGATGCGGCACAGAAATTCCGCCAATTTGTTTTCCGCCCGGATATACGCAGGGTCGTGTGTGGCGGCAACCGCTTCACGCAATCCCAGAAAAGCAAAATTGGTGGTATAGAGCAAATCGGAAACCGGATCGCCATTCTGCTGGAGCAAAGGCGCCTCAGAGGTCCCATAGGCTGCGTTCGATTTGGGCGGGCCGTATTGGCCTTCGCCTTCAGAACCAACTTCCTCGCGAATAGCGCCCGACTTTTCCTGAAATGAAAGTAGGTCGCGGGCAATGCGCTGGAGCCAGCCCCGGTGTTCGGCTGTGTCCTCAAGCCGAATCAGCCACGCGAGCGGGAGTAGCATCCGGGCCCGTTCCTGCTGCAAACCGATGGTCCAGCGCCAATGGTTCGGATATGCGGCCATGGTCATTCGGATCGCCGTACGGGTACGCTCC
>JBJKQZ010000123.1:0-4208 GCA_046704865.1 Terriglobia bacterium | reverse complement strand
GCAGCAGTAACAGGAATGGTGGAGTCATACCCCAGAACCACCTGGGCCAGGGTATCCCCAACCAGAAGAATATCGATCCCAGCTTCGTCTACCATGCGGGCAGTGGGGTAATCATAAGCGGTAAGGGTAGTGATCTTTTCCCCGCGAAGCTTCTTTTCAAGAATTAAAGGAACGGTAATTTTGCTCACGGCCTGTGATTTCGGGTCCATGGCACTACCTCCTTGTCAGTAAATCGGCGCGGAGCATTTCCGCTGCCTGCAATTCCCGCCTGAAAATAAAAATCCTCTCAGTCACAGTTCGATTGTTGAATGGCACCGCTCACTCGCGGCGCCAGGAAGCCCCTGCGGGCCTCCGGTCGTCTGGACAGAGAGGGTCAGACCTTTTGGGATTCTCAACCGCGGCATCAGCCTCCAGAACCAGAAGTTCTTTATGCGTCCATGCCACGATCATACCGTCTCAGTCCGCAGATGCAGATCCAAGCGGCAAAAAATACTGTGTGCCCCGAACCGGCTGCGTCAGTCGATTGAGCAACTGCTTTAAGTCTTCGTTCCGGTCGACAAAGTCGATCTCAGACGTTTCAATCACCAGCAGGTTGCTCGATCGATAGCGGAAGAAGAAGTGTTCATAGGCGTTAACCACGGCCTCAAGATATTCTTCTGAGATGCGGCTTTCAAAAGGCACATTCTTCTTCTCGATCCGCTTCTTCAGCATCTCCGGTTTCGCCTGTTAGTTTATCACCAGAACAGGTATGGGCACTTGTTCGGCGAAAAGTTGATAGTACTGCTCGTAAAGCTGCAATTCCGCATCGCTCAGGTTGAGATAGGCGAAGATCTTGTCTTTTTCAAAGATGTAATCGCTGACGATCACGCGATTGGCGGAAGACGAAACGTCCAGAGCGCGATATTGCCTGAAACGCTCGATCAGAAAATACATCTGGCTTGTGAAGGCTGCGCCGGGCTTTTCGCTGTAAAAGCCCTTTAGGAATGGATTGTCGTCCACATCGCGCATTCGATCTGCGTTGAGCCGATCAGCAAGGATGTCTGCCAGCGTGGTCTTGCCGACGCGGACCGGGCCTTCAACGGCGATAAATCGCGGCGCTTCGTAGGCTGGTAGTTTAACCACAGATAAATCCTCGATCCAAAATTTCGCGCCCTGATGAGGCTTTAATCCCCATTCTCCCGAAATCTTCCCTTAAAAACATGTTCTGCCCAGGACACACAGCTTCCAAATCCGATCAAACTTGATGCTTCGTCATTGTTTCCCGGCCGTGCCCCCGGGGTTCATGGGAATCACCTGAGCGGTGTCTTCCGTTTCGTTCAGCATTTCCGCTACCGTCTGCAAGGTTATGGGATGCCGGAGGCCGGCATCAAGTTCGCGCAATGGTATCAGAACAAACCTGCGCCGGGCCATTCCCTCATGTGGAATGTTTAAAGCCGCTGCATGAACCACAACATTCTCATAGAGCAGAATGTCGATGTCAATTTTGCGCGGCCCCTTGTCGATGTTGCGCCGCCTTCCAAGTTCCCGTTCCACTCTTTGGACAACGTGAAGCAGTTGGAGCGGAAGAAGGTCCGTTGCCACCTCCGCCACGCAGTTGACGAACCAGGGCTGCTGGCGGAATTCAACCGGCTCCGTACGATAGAACGATGAAACCCGCCAGACTTCCATGCCTGATGCAGCAAGCTTCTTAAGCGCCTTGTGGATGTTTCCAGCAGGGTCGCCGAGATTAGATCCCAGAGAAAGAAAAACTCGCTTCATGGATTGAAATTCAGGCTGTGACCCCGCTCAACTGTCGAACAGCCCTTGTGCTCTCCCTGGCATGGACATTTTCAGGTGTCGGTACGCCGGTTCATTGGCCATGCGGCCGCTGCGGGTCCGGCTGACAAATCCAAGCTGGAGCAGGTAAGGCTCTACCATGTCCACCAGAGTGTCCACTTCTTCATTCAAGGTTGCGGCCATGGCCTCCACGCCAACAGGTCCTCCCTTGTAGAGTCGAATGATGATGGAGAGGAAATTGCGGTCCAGTTCATCGAGTCCCTGTTCATCCACGCCTTCCAGCTTCAACGCGTCGCGCGCCACCTCGGTTGTGATCTTGCCGTCCGCCTTGACGTCGGCGTAATCCCGGACGCGCCGGAGCAGCCGGTTGGCGATCCGTGGCGTACCGCGGGACCGCTGGGCTATTTCAGAAGCTCCGGAGTCATCCATGGTTACTCCCAGAATCTGGGCCGAGCGAAGAATGATCTGTTTGAGATCTTCGACGGGATAAAACTCCAGGTGGAAAAAGAGGCCGAACCGATTCCTCAACGGGGCTGAGAGGCTGCCGGCACGCGTTGTTGCGCCAACCAGCGTGAACCTCTTGAGCGGAACATTGATTGTCTTTGCAAACATTCCCTTGTCCACAACAAAATCAACCTTGAAATCCTCCATCGCGGGATAGAGAAATTCTTCAATGTTTGCCGGCAGCCGGTGGATTTCATCAATAAAGAGGATATCGCCTTCGCCCAGGTTGGTAAGGATTCCCATCAGGTCGCCGGTGCGCTCAAGTGCAGGGCCGGACGTTGTTACAATCTTTGCACCCATAAAGTTGGCGATAATATGCGCCAGCGTGGTTTTGCCCAGTCCGGGCGGGCCGAAGAGCAGCGTGTGCTCCGCAGATTCCGTGCGCTGCCGGGCGGCCTGGAGGGCGATGGAAAGCTTTTCAACAATCTTGCGCTGCCCCACGTACTGCTCGAGTGAAGGCGGGCGCAGGGTTTGATTGAAAACCTCTTCGTCCTGCGAAATTAAGTCAGGCGATACTAATCGAACTCTGGACATATCATTTGAGTTTTACTGATCCGGCCCGCGGTTTCAACTTTTTGTCAGTTCCTGGCGCTGCTCGAACACCTTGCGCAGAAATTCATCGATGGACTTCAGGTTCTTGTGCCGCGCAAGAATTTCACCGGCCATCCGCTGCGCTTCAGAGTGCGTGTATTCAAGCTGCTCAAGCACCTGGATGGCTTCCATCTTCATGTCAGAAGCGGTTTCACTTTCAACCGAAAGAGGCTGGTCTGTTCGGGCCAGCGCAAACTTTGCCATCTTCCCGCGCAGGTCGGTAACAATCCGTTCGGCCGTTTTTGCGCCGATATAGGGCAACTGCCTGAGCATTTCCGTATCGCCGCGCTCGATGGCCAGGGCAATCTCATTCAGAGGCCGCACCAGGCACTTGAGCGCCCGCATGAAGCCCACGCCCGGAACTTTGGTGAAAGTCTCAAAAAACTCACGATCGAGCGGATCGAGGAAGCCTACCAGTTTGGGCGTCAGATGGCCGCCGGCCATTCCGCCGTCTATGTAATAAATCGTGTAGAGGGTGAGCGGATTCTGTCGCTCGTTTGCGGGAGCCTGGCGCAGCCGCGAAGCGATTCCCGAGGGTACAAAAACTTCATAGCAGAGGGAGTTCACACGCACGAGCAGGGAATTGTGCGCAATGCGCTCATACAAGACTTCGCCGGTGACTTCTGAGATCAGAGACTTGCTCCTTTAATTTATCTTGCCACATCCGGGAACCTTCCCGGGCGGTTTCAGGGATTCCGCAGCCTTCCCCCGTTCAGGCGAATTCCATTGGTGGGAATGCGGAGCGTATTCATATAGCATAACGCTACGGCCAGCGCATCGGCCACGTCGGGGGGCCGCGGCGGCGCGCCCAGTGAGAACTGCTGCTGTACGGCACGCTGAACCTGAAGCTTGGATGCGTTCCCGTTGCCCGTGACGGATTGCTTGATTCGCTTGGCGGACATGGGGAACACCGGAACACGCGCCAGCCGGGCGGCCAGACAGATCACCCCGCGCGCATGACCCATCAAGACGGCCGTCTGCGGATAGTCGGCGTGGCTGTAAACCTCTTCCAGGCAGACAACCTCCGGGTTGAACTCCTCAACCACCTCCTGAATGCCCTTAAAAAGCGATTCCAGGCGCAAGGGAAGGTTGTTTCCTTCCGCCCGCGGCAGGCGGATGACTCCAGCTTCAACCAGAGTGGTGCCCTGGCGCCGGCGCTCGATGATGCCATAGCCGGTGATGTTAAGCCCGGGGTCGATACCCATTATCCGGATTGAACTGGATCCGTTTGCTGCCATGCGCTGAATTGTAGCACGTTGAAATCATCCTGAACGGCGAATGTCTTTGCGAATCCGGATGCCGTCGTGGAAGTAACGTTCAATCCTAGGCCCCAGAAG
>JBJKQZ010000122.1:0-7751 GCA_046704865.1 Terriglobia bacterium | reverse complement strand
GACCAACAGTATGCTGGGCGACGATGTCGGACCATTGGGGCGCGAGTGGCCGTGGCTGCTGCAATCGTGGCATAATGCGCCATGCAATCGGCGGGCGGACGAACTGCCGGAATCCGCTGCGCAACTGTTCGGTGCCTGCTTACGTCAGCCGGGGAAACTAACAAGCTAACAAGCGCAATCCACTGCCTGCAGCGGGAAATGAATGATCACTCCGGAATTCTGGAAAGGTTGGTGATGAATGAAGATCACAATCAAAGTTGCCAGGCTGCAACCGAACGCTACGCTGCCACGATACGCTCATTCGGGGCCTTTTGGCGACCTTGCCGCAGATATCTATGCAGCGGAGGCGGTTTCCCTGGCAGCCGGAGAAACCAGGGCCGTCAGCACGGGACTGGCCTTTGAGTTCCCGCCTGAATATGGCGCGCTGGTCCAGGACCGCTCGGGACTGGCGCTCAAAGGCATCTCCACGCTGGCGGGCGTGATCGATCCCGGCTATCGCGGAGAACTCAAAGTGGTGATCACCAATCTGGGCAGCCAGGTTTTCCCGATCAATCCGGGTGACCGCATCGCCCAACTCCGCATTGTGCACCGAATTGAGGCGGAGTTCTCTGAGGCTGAGTCGCTTGCTGAAACGCAACGCAACGCGCGCGGCTTCGGCAGCACCGGCAAGTAGCGCCGGCAGCCTCAAGGGTTTGTCATCAAAGGTCTGAAAAACACCCTCGCACCGCCCACGATGCAATTATCGTGCTGTCAATTCTCTATGAATGTTCTTCCAGGATGAGCCGGCGTTGCAGGTCCAGATGGATTTGACCTCGCCCTATTCGGGTCAGCCTTAAGAAGTCGCACTTGTCCTCCAGGCGACGGCGCAGGAGGATCAAACGCGCTTCCAGATTGTCTTTGAAATCGGGCAGCTTAAGGTCGCTATCCAGACGGATTTCCTTGTTGCTGAAATCCACCCGGCCGGTCCGGGCGTGGCTCTGAACGAGCTTCCAGAAAATTCGTCCAGCTACACCTTTGATAAGGTAGGCGTCGTCAATAAAAATGCTGTCATCCGAGGCATAATGTTTTACCACAGCGCTGATTGGTGAACGCACGGCGGTGCGGCGAGGCGGGACCGACTTCGGCTCCGTGGTGCCCTGTCGTGCGAGCATTGCCATCGTGGCTGCGAGGTGGCGAGCGGCAATCTGAATCAGTTGTTCGTCGCGCACCAAAAATCTGCCGGTAAGTGCGCTCTGTAAACAGAGCACTCCCAAGAGCCGATTGCGGGCAACGAGGGGCGCCACTAACTGACTCTGCAAGCTTGAAAGTCCAGGCAGAGCAATCTCCTTTTCGAGCAGGCTTTTCTTGCCGTGGCGCCGGACTGCGGATCGCACCGCCCGGGAAAGAATCAGGTCGCGTGCCAGGCTCGCTGTCCGTACCACCACATGGCGTTCGGCGGCGACGCCGAGGATTCCTTCGCCGACCCACACTTCCGAACCCACGCCTGAATCTGCATAGCCATGGCTGGCAAGCGTGTAGAGGCGCGTGCCGTCCTCATCCAACGCCATCACGAAGGAATGCTCGATGCCAAACAAGGTGGACAGGGCGTCGAGCGCTGTGTCGAGGAGTGAATCAAGATTGCCGCAGGCGGCGAGCCTCTCGCTGAAGGCTTCCAGTTCCGGCAAGGGATCGGTTTTCAAGAAGGCTTCGGCAGGAGCCTGCGAATCGAACGACCGGCAATCCAGGACTCGGTAGATATCGACGCCACGGAGCCTGAAAACCTGGCTCATTCCGGTTTGAGAAGCGACCGCGTCAAGAGTTGATTTCATGCGATCGAATCTTGCGCCTTCCGTCTCCGTCCGCTCATAGCACAAATCGAGGCGGTATTGGCGCGCCGTTTCCGGCGATACCACTACCACTTGCACATTGGGGTTTTCCAAAAAGTTTTTCCGAGTCTTGTTGAATAACTGAAAGGACAGGCCGACATGACGGGGACCGAGCAGGTGAACAATTGAAAGATAAGTCAGGTTCGGTGTTCCATCACTGGAGCAGGAGCAGATGGTCGACGGAATGATTCCTTCAAAGCATGAGGCGATGTTTTCGAGTGGAATGGTCAGGGGCGAAGCTTCGCTCATAAGGGTGATCCAGCCTCCGGACCGGGAGTCTGGTCAAATATCTGTTCGGGAACAAAGCGCAGCTTGACAAGAGATGGTGAGGTTTCAACTTCCCTCCGCCAAAAGGTTTCGGATTGTTGGGGCTGGATTCCGATGCGCTTGTTCAGGCTGCCAAATGCTTTGCGATGCCTTGCCACTGCCGCCAGGTCCGTTTGGTTTGCGTCTGCCGTCCGAATGCATTGCCCCTTGAACTGCACCGTCTTGTAGCTGGTAGGAAGTGAGCAGCAGACCGTCATCTGCCCGTTGCTCGCAAGATTGTCGAAAGTCTTTTGGCTCGTGGCGACTGGCAGGCAAAGGGTAATGCTTTTCCGGTCTTTTGAAACCAACAGGCCCCATGCTCGTGTGATCTCCGGAACTAAGTTCGCATCGCGTGTGCCCACAACAACCGAAACACCGCTTTCCAGGAAAGCCTTCAGTTCAGCCCTTATTAAAACGGAACCCCCACCTCGTTTCATGCCTCATTTCTACACCAATTCGGCCGCGGGAGCACCGGTTTCCTTTAAGAAAAATTTAGCAATCCCTTAGGAACCATTTAGGAACACGGCCACTTGCAATCCGGTATTGTCGGACTTGCAAGGGCAAGAACTTGACGAATCTGAAAGGAGCTCATCATGGCAATACAAGCAGGGGAAACCACGAAAGTGGAAGGATCCTTCGCAATCGCGCGAGGATCACAGCCCTCCAGAGAAATCACTGGGGGACGTCTCAAAGGAAAGATTGCATTGATTACCGGTGGAACAACCGGCATCGGTTTTGCTACGGCGGAATTGTTTCAGAAAGAAGGAGCGCAGGTGATCGTCACCGGCCGCAATCCGAAAACGGTTGAAGCTGCGCAGAAGGCGCTGGGTCCAAAATCCCTGGGGGTCGCTTCTGACGCGAGCAATCTGGCTGACACGGACGAACTGATGAAGACGGTAGCGGAGAAATTCGGACGGCTCGACATCCTCTTCGCCAACGCCGGCGTCACCCAATTCGCCCCTGTCGAGCAAGTCGACGAGGCGTTTTTCGACCGGCACTTCGATGTCAACGTTAAAGGTCTGTTCTTCACCGTGAAGAAGTCCCTCGGGCTGCTGTCTGACGGTGGTGCCGTGCTGCTGAACGCATCCGTTGCTTCGCGCAAAGGATTTGCGGGGGCGTCAATCTATTCGGCGACCAAGGCGGCAGTGCGTTCTTTTGGCCGCACTCTGGCTGCGGAACTTGCGCCCCGCCGCATCCGGGTTGTCACTGTCAGTCCGGGTCCCGTGGACACCGACCTTTTCAGCAAGCTGGAGATGCCGAAAGAAGCAGCGGACGCCATAGCGGCAGGCTGGGCGGCGGGTGTGGCGCTCAAACGTATGGGCCGGCCCGAAGAGATCGCGAGGCTTGCGCTGTTCCTCGCTTCAGACGAGGCTTCGTTCATCACCGGTACGGAGGTCTTTGCTGATGGTGGGCTCGCCGAACTCTGATCGCGCGCAAGCTGGGGAAATTTCGCGACCCTTAAGAAAACCTCCGGGAACCTAAGCAGTTGCAATCCGGTATTGGTGGAAATGCAAGAGTAAAGACTTATCAAATTAAAAGGAGACCATCATGGCAACACAAGGTGCAGTAAACACAAAAGTGGAAGAACTCGCCGCATTTAGTCGAACACGAAATTCCCTGGATCGATCCGTCTGGTATAACGGCTCGCTGATGACCTTCCTTGCCACGGCCGAAGACACGCAGGGATCGTTCGCACTGATAGAGGCGGTCAGTAGAAAAGGAATTGCCCCGCCTCCGCATATCCATCATTGGGAAGAGGAAACCTTCTATGTGCTGGAAGGCAAGCTGACCGTCACGGTTGGGGATCGCAATATCAAGGCTGAACCGGGGACAACGGTGACGGTACCGCGTCACACCGTGCATTCTTTCGCGATCGAATCAGAGCAGGTGCGAACGCTCATTCTCAGCACACCAGCTGGATTGGAACGATGGTTCAAGGAATTTAGTGTTCCGGCGCCAGCCATGACGTTGCCGCCCCCGGCGGAAATACCCTACAGCAAGGTACAAGAAATGTTGGCCGCAGCCCCGAAGTTCGGCATCGAGTTTGTTATGCCAAAGAAATAGGAAGATGCGTTGCGGACGAGGATTGGCGTAAAGGGTGCTTCAAGCCGTCGGTGTCTACGTCAATATTGTGGACGGAGCCATCCGACTCGCTGGTTCCACGGCAGCCAATTCCAAATAACCTTCACGCAAACGCGAGAGCATACTGCCGGTGCAGAGGCGCGGCGGTGGGTTCTTCGCGTTTGCCGGTGAGGCCGTAACGGGTGCGCAATTCAGCGACGAGTCTGATGATGTCGTCCTTGTAATCACTTGAGAGATACGCCGAGTGCCGGTAGAGCTTACGGTAACGCCGGACAAGCTGAGGATAATCCTTTTCCAGGAACGGCATGAACTGCGCCATGGCGCTGGGCATCAGGAAGAGGACGTTGGGGTACAGAAATTGCGCGCCGTATTCTGCCGCCGCGCGCGCCAGCCGATCGAGGTGTGCCGGCGAATCCGTCAGGCCGGGCAGGATGGGCATTGCGTTCACGCCCGTGCGGATGCCCGCGGCAGTGAGCTCGCGCACGGTTTCCAGGCGCTTCAATGGCGGCGGCGCTTTCGGCTCCAACAGGCGGGCCAAGCGCGCATCCACAGTGGTGACGGTGATGTGCACACTCAGCCGATGCTTGCCGGCCAGCGGCACAAGCAGATCAAGATCGCGCAGAATCAGCGTGCTTTTGGTGGTGATGGAAAAGTCCAGGCCTTCAAATTCGCTGAACACCCGCAGCATGCCGCGGGTGACCCGGAACTGCTTTTCAGCCGGCTGATAGGGATCGGTTGCTGTTCCGAGCGCGATAGGCTGGCCGCGGTCGCGCGCCCGGAGGAGTTCCGCGCGCAGCAGTTCGGGCGAACCCATCTTGGCAAAAATCTTCCGCTCGAATTCAAGGCCATCGTGCATCTCCATGAACTCGTGCGTGTAGCGCGCGTAGCAGTACTTGCAGCCGAATTCACACCCGCGATAGGGGTTGAGCGTCCAGGCAAAGGGCAGGCGGCCGCTCGATTCGCGGTTCAGCGCCGAGCGGGCAGGCAGCGAAAAGTATTGGACGCCCGTCCGCTCACGCACGCGTGGACTCTGCTGCGCGAGGCGGGCGATACCGACGAGTTTTGGCAACGGCTCAGAACCCGCAGGACAGGTGGCGGCCGATGCACCGATACAGGTTTTAACTTGCAGATTATAAAAGGTTTCATTTGCTGCAGATAGATTCTCCATAGCCCCAGCTCCTTGAGTAAAGCTGGGTGTATTTTCGCTTTTTATTCGCCTATTGTCAACACCTGAAAATTCGCCCCCAGGAAAGCTCGTTTATCGCCGAGTTTCCCTTCATGCTGCTGGGCTTTTGGGGATTTAAAGGATGGCGGGTTAGTCGGAACCGATCATCCGCCGGTAGATATAGCGGACTTCCTGCTGGGCCTCTTTCAACTTCTCCGCCAGCGTGGAGGAGGGCGGCACAAGGCCCCAATGGCGTGCCAGATTTTCAATCGCCTCCCGATGCCCCACGTGAGCGGGCAATCCCTCAGCTGCCTTGCCGGTCACCAGGCGGACGGCGTGGTCCACGCTCCGCAGGAAAGCCGATCCATGGCGCAAGGAGTCGGCGTCTGCTGTGCTCAGAGCTCCGGCGGAACGCAACGCATCAATCTGGGTTGCCATGTTGGCTCCAAAAGGAGTCAGCACGCGATGGCGCAGGCGAAGGTAGGAGACTGCAAAGTCCACGTCATAGTAGCCGCCCGGTGCCGTCTTGGTATTGTCCGGCGGAACGTGTTTTTCCCTTTCCAGCCGGTGCCTCATCATTTGCAATTCGCCCTCAAGGTCGGGGTAGTTTTGAAAGCGGTCCATGACCGCCGTCACCAGATCGCCGGCCAGCCTGCAGGCGAGTTCCTCGTTCCCCGCCAGGGGGCAGGCCTTCAGGTAAGTCAGCGCTTCCCACACCTGGGCAGATTCCCTGACGTAACCCAGCAGCGACGTATGCGTTGGGACCAGTTCGCCTTCCTGTCCGCGGGGGCGCAGGCGCGTGTCCACAACAAAAAGCGTTCCGTCGCGCGTGTAGCTTGAAAGCACTTCGATGGCCTTTTCAGCCAGGCGCATCCACTGTGCGATTTCTTCCCGCGGCGTGTCCGCAGGCGCAACAAACATCAGATCGGCGTCTGAGGCCAGATCGAATTCGCTCAATCCCAGCCGCCCCAGGCCAAGAATCACGAATGGCAATTCCCTCATGCCGGCAGACCCGGCCTGCACCGCCCCATCCTGCGCCTGATGTCCAATCCAGAGCGCGCTCGCCACCGATCTTCCAGCAAGCTCCGTCCAGTGTTCCAGGCAGGGATAAATATCGTCCAATGACCTGAGGTCGGCAGAACCCAGCTCCAGCACCGTGGAGCGGAAGTTCCTCCGCAGCAGCGCCATCTTCTCCCGGACGTCGAACGTCCCTTCGCTTACCCAGGCGAAGGGCTCCATGATGCCTGTTCTTTCGAGCCCGATGTTCATTTCCTCCTGGTCCCGGGCGGCTGGGGGCACGGCCTCCTGGTGGTCCAGCGCGGAAATGTCTTCCGGATGGTGGACTAGCAGGCCGGTCAGGTAGTCGCTGGAGGCGCCAATCTCCAGAGCGCGTTCCACGCAGGCCGGCTGCTGGCGCGCGTAGCTGAAACCTTCCGGGTGGGCGAGCAGGGCTCCAAACAACCGGGCCACGCTCTTGCGGGTGCGCTCCGGGAGCTTTGCGTTCTTTACCAGTTCAGATAGCTCGGGCGCCTGCGAGTCAAGGTATTCCAGCAATGATTTGTAAGAGTGCGGAGCGTGATCGCCCACCGGGGAAATCAGGGGTTTCAGTGCGTACACGGTTCCCGGCACAGCCTCTGTATCAGAACGCACAATGCGCTTGTGAATTTCAGTTACGGAGTTGAACGCACTCTGGATTTTTCTGACCAGCTTCTCACCGGGCGACTTTCTGCTCTCGATTCCGGTGCGCAGGCCCAGGCGATCGAGGGCGTCTGTTTCGGTCGGCAGGCGATGGGTCTGCAGTCCCAGCTCAAATTGCACCCTGTGTTCGACTTTCCGAAGGAACTCGTAGGTGCTGACCAAGGCGGCATAGTCACGGTCCGAGATCCATCCTTTGTCGTTCAGTTTGCGCAAGGCCAGCAGTGTTCCGCCGGACCTCACCCAGCGGTCCTCTCCGCCGTGCAACCGCTGCAGGCACTGGGTGAGGAATTCAATGTCGCGAATGCCGCCCCGGTGCAGTTTGACGTCGATGGCGTCGCTCCGGCTATGTTCGAGCTTCCTGGAAATCCGCTCGCGCGACCGCAACACCGCTTCGACAGCGGCAAAGTCGGTGGGAGAACCGTAGATATGCGTCTCTACTGCCCGCAAGAACTCGCGTGTCACCCGTGCCTGCCCCACGGAGTGCCGAGCCTTGATCAGCATCTGCAGCTCCCACTCGCGCGCGCGCCGGGCGTAAAATTCCAGCGCGGATTTCAGGCTGATGGCCAGGTCGCCCATTTCGCCTTCCGGGCGCAGGCGCAGATCCACGCTTAATAATTGTCAGTGAGGCGTGGATG
>JBJKQZ010000121.1:0-6492 GCA_046704865.1 Terriglobia bacterium | reverse complement strand
GGTTGGGGTCATCATTCCGGGCGGCAAGGTTCCATCATCTTCAAGACAACAGATTGTACTGAGGGATGGTGCACTCATTGCGGCGGCCTGATCTGAGGCGGAAGCAAGCTCTTGTTTAAGGCCGCTTCATCAATAAGAATCACCATTGCGCGAAGTCAGGAAATACTGCTAATCTATGTGAATCAATTCGCAACACCAGGCACGATAACGCCCGACGAGCGGCCTGAATTTTGGGCTTTCCGTAAGGGTTTTGGCCTGTTGAGAGTTAACTTGACTGACGGCCGGTGTTGAAATAAATTCGGCAAGTCGCGAGCTCAATAATTTTAAAGTTGAGGCTCAGCAGCAGAGGAGATAACTACGATGATGACGAAATCACAGATTGTGGCTCACCTGGCGGATAAGACCGGGTTGCAGAAGAAGCAGGCCGCTGCAGTATTGGAAGGGCTGGCAGCGCTTGCGGAGAAAGAAACCAAGAGCAACGGCCAGTTTGTTGTTCCGGGCCTGGGAAAGGCTGTCAAGGCCAGCCGCAAGGCGCGGATGGGCCGGAACCCTCAGACGGGTGCTCCGATTAAGATTCCAGCCAGGACTGTGGTGAAGTTCCGTCTCGCCAAGGCGTTTAAAGACGCTGTTGTTCCCCCGAAAAAGAAGAAATAGCCGGGCGCGCGCTTGCGCCAAGGGTGTGTTGATCAAACCGTGCCTCTGGCCGAAAAATGGCCAGGGGCTGAGGGTACGTGTCTTTGTGTCGGCCTTTGTGGCTTGGCAAGTTCAGTTGGAAATTCCACTCCCGGAAGCCATTCAAGGTTCGCGATAGCTGCGAATATGTGCTCCGGTGGCGAGTTCTTGAATTGATTGCTCGCGTGTGCCACGGTCAAGGGAGCAGTTGCCGGAGCCTGATACCCACGCAGCTGGCCTGCAGGCCTGAACTGACATGCGGTGCGCCGCCGAATTGGCCTATTCTCCCAGTGCGCCTGACCAACTCTCATAGTGTTGCCCGCCCCGTTCGTCGTCCTGGTAAAAAGCAAGATAGGTCATCAACTGGTAGGGCACGAACTGTTCGTCTTTCGGGCTTTGCTTTGCGAGTTGGTGGTATGGCCGCCACGTTCCTGAATTGATGTAAACCTGATTGAAAGTCCCGGCCGGCGTGATTGAAACATCGAGCGGCACCAGAACATATTGGTGGGTGTGACCATAAACAATGCACCGCGCGTTACGAAGCAGGAATGCCGGTTCCAGCAGGGCGTTTGAATAGTTCGGGTGATCTTTAGAGCGGAAAAGCCCACCAAACTTTCTCACCAGCTTGCTAAGCGTGTGAAGAGAAAGTCTGCTGGTCAAATCCTGTGCCCACTTCATGCTGTTCGATTTTGGATGATTTTTAACAAACGGAATTTCGAAGAATTCCGAGGCCAGTTGGTTCCAAACCTTTTTCACACTTTTCGCCACAAGCGGATCCGGGCACGTTCTTTGGAGCAGGCCGTCGAGCCAGGCAGCGATGTCGGAAATTGGCCGGATATTATCAATTTCCTTCAATCCCTCAATGAAGTCACCCGGCACGGCTGCGCCAAGTTCCGCTCGAACGGTGGGTGAAAACTTGTCGATCAAGTCCACCACAACGGCATCCCCAATGGACGATTTATCGCGATCACCGTCATAGTTAGCGGGATCGTAAATGTCGCCGTGCCGAGCAAAGATGGAATGCTGTGCATAAGCCCTCTCGAGGCGTATGAATGCAGGTGTCTGGCTGAATTCCGCCGGGTCATGGGGGAATGGCGCGTCCGGTGAGTTGTCCAGACCCATCGTTTGGATAATTCTGTGGCGGAGAGCGTGGTATGCCGGTCCTGGCAAATGGTAAAACCAGTCGTGGTTGCCTACCATGTAGTACGTGTGGACTTCAACCGGAACGCGTCCTTCGGCATCAGGATTCCAGCCGACTTCCGCTGGCTTGCCATCGGATGTTGCCGGGGGAATGGTGATGGTCCTGCCATCCTTGAAGCTCTTCACGATTTCTAGCGATTCGCTGTTGTTAGAAAGGATCTTCTCAGTGATGGAGGATATCTTGGCAATGAATTGTGAGCTTTGCGGATCGTCCCATGGTCGCACTGTATCGTTAAGCCACTGAGTTGACCTGATGACGTCCAGGATATCGCCCAGCAATACCAGATGCAATTCCTTGATGGGTTCGTAGCGGCCTCCTGCGCGTTTTGAAGCGTCATAGGCCATATCGCTTAACTCTTGAGCGAAAATTCTGAAAGCTCCGGCACGGACCGTTCTTCCAGACGTTCCATCGGTCAAGTGCGTGTCACTGATGATCACGAGCATCAGATTCCTCCGCTTGAATCAGCCTCAAAACTCCAAACCTCATGCGCCGTACTTCCCCCAGAGTTCACCCAGGAAGAACCGTCCAAAATCAGCAAGCGCCCCAATCCGTGCGCTCTCTGATTCCGCATGTGTGATGTGCATGGAAGAAACCAGTTCCGCAATGCCCGCCACACTGTTACGAAGGATTCCTGCCCCGGCTATTGGAGCTGACTTTCCTGTCCCGTCGTGTAATTGGACATAAAGCGTCGTACTTACATTCCACAGATCAATACCAGGTTGCCCATGGATTTCCTAGTCTCCGGCCAGAAAGTACTGGCGCCCGCCGATCTCGAATCCGAAATCGTAAACCGCCAGTTTCGTGTTTGGCTCTTCGGCGCGACAGAAAAGATTGAACACACCGCGCTCTGCCGGAATATCTTCTCCCCACGGTGCGAAGGTGAGATGAGCGTAAAGGTCGGCACTGTGTGCCGGGTCAGCAATGAAGGCGCTAATATCATGGATGTGAACCGAGATATGGAAAGTCAGCTTCGTGCTCTCTCCGTTCATTTCGCCATTCGCGGGGTCTTGTTCCTCAAGTGAAAAAGTGCCGGATAGCTGCTCCCGGAACGTGAGGCCGACCCTGTCATCACGCATCTGAGTGACTTCGGGGCTTAAGGGCAGGCCATCAGGCTTCGAATCGGCGAGATATTCACGGGCGTCGGCGTATCCGCGATCAATAAGCGTCCCGGCATCGATTCGCCCGAAATAGTAGTCGGGATCGAGCGGCAGCGCATATTCCGGCTTAATCACGTGCAGCCGGATCGGCCTGGTATGCCCGTGAACGGTTTCACCCTGGTGAATGCGCGAGTTGATTTCATTAATGAGCTCGAATTCCTCGAATAACTTTCCATTGGCGCTGAGCTCAATCATGTGAACATATTGGTTGAAGGCGCCGTTTTTGTACTCGCGAATGTTGCCGATGCACCAGACCAGCCAGAGTTCTTCGGCTCCGCGCCGCACTGCCTCCATCAGGTTAGCGTCCTTGATCCAAACGGAGTCGAGATAAAGTGAACCGTTCTTTTCGACCGGAGGCATAAAAATCGGGAGTGAAATGCCGGCGACAAGCAGATCGAGATCAATCTGCTGGTTCGGAATCACCTCGCTGGTCTTGAGCGTGTAGTTGCAAACGTTGAATGTTCCCTGCATCCCCTGGGCTGAATTAATCTTGCCCACATCGATTCCGAGGTGGGGAAAAACGTGTTGAACAATCCCACTCGCGTCTCCCATCGCCTGCATATCCCAGGGGCTGAGATATTCGTGAAGTGGCATGAACGAGGCAAAATGCTTAACATCCAGAGTCCTCCAACGGTTGCACATCTCCTCCGGTAAGAGGCCGGACAAGAGCATAGCCAGATTCATGGTTCCGCCCGACGTGCCATCCGCGTGTGCGAAAGTGAGGCCCTTTTCAAAGAGAGCCCGGAGCACCCCGGCTTGATAGGCCACGCGCATCCCGCCACCCGCCAGGATCAGTGAGCGTTTTGGGCCCGGTATGCCGGAGGGTGCTGATCCGAATACATTGGAAGTCGTCGCGCTCAAATTTACTCCAGGGTGCGTCGCGAATAGAGGTAGATAAAAATGACCCCTGCAAACTCGCTCGCCAGAAAGAAATAGAAAATCGAATAAGGCTGACCGTCAAGAATGATTGAAACAACACGGGCCAAAACACCCAGTGACATTGTCCCGAGGAATATCCGGTTGAAAACCCGCAGTGTGAAAATCTGACGCCGATAGACAACGCTGAACACTCCAAAGCCAAATTCCAGCGCACGCAGAAAGCGGTACTGGCTGACCATGCTTGCAGAGGGACGCGGGGCAAGCGATTGTACGTTTATGTGGAAGAGCAGATTTTGGTCAACCCGCGCAAAAAACACACCCCAGGCTCCGGCCACGATCAGTAGAATGACGTACCCGTAAAACAAAACGTAAGCGAGGAACTTCATGCAATTTTCCTGATGCGTGCCCAATAGACAAAGATAATGAGCGCCGAAATGAGATCGAAACCGGATATCAGCAGGCCAAAAGGTGAAAAAATACCTTTGACGACACCCAATACCACCGCGGCCACTGCTCCGCATTTTTGGAACGCTGCCCACAGGGGGACAATCGGCTGATTGCGTGTGCTGAAGACCTCATGCAGGAGGGCCCCGCCGAACAAGAGCATAAACATGCCGACGATCCCGAAAAAGTGCGCGCTGGCCGGCGTGATTTCCCCACCAACGAGATTCAGCACAAAACGCGGCGCCATCATCTGGACAAGACCGCTCACTACTGTGATTGCTGCAATGGCTGTGACCAGCCACCAGAGAAGGGTTCGTGGTTTCATGCGCGGCTCCGTTGCGCTTTGATCTTGATGGCAAAGTAGGACATCATGGCAAGCCACTGGATGGTCCAGAATGAAACGCGAATCTTGTTCAGAAACATCCAGTGGCCGAGCGTGTTTTGCAACTCATTCAGGTCCTTGATGCCATGGGTCATAGCATTGTTCAAGGGGAAAATGTATTTCAGGGTCAGTCCAGTAGCAGCAAAAATGGCTAACAGAACTACGATTGGAACCCACCGGAAACCAGTCGTCCATTCTGCGACTATCATGATGATGCAAAGGACGATCATCAATTTTGTCATGCCTGTAAAGAAGTCAGTGGCGGCTGCCACCTGGGGGACAAAGGCGTAATAATAGTTCTCCGGCGTCAGATGGCTTGCGGTGGGAAACGAAAATAGGACCATTGACCAGCCCGTCCCGAGATACATGGAAACGCAAAGGAACAATAACGAGTGATTGACGAGCAGCAGGGTCTGCTTCACGCCTCCTCCTTTTCTGGAAATTGATGTCTCAGCTGATCGATCATGGTTGCGCCTTCGGCGGCGGTGGCCAGTCCTGGCTCAACCCAAGGCTCACCACGCTTTCCAGCCCTTCCGGTTGGACAGAGGGTGGCTGCGGATAACTCACAAACCAGCTTTCGAAGTGGTCATCCAGCACCCCGTTTGCTTCAGCAATAAAGGCCGTGAAAATTGGCCTGGGATCAATTTCCAGCGATTTCAAGGCCCTGACTCGCGGGTGGTCGCCAATGGTAAGTGTGGCTCGGGCTTTGCCAAAGAGTTCCAACCCTACTTCGCCGCGAAAGTAGATATAGGATTTGAAAAGCATTCCGCGGAATTCGCAGAAATTAATGGCGCCCAGGTTGATGGGGAGCCACGTTTTTCTGGGGCGATCGATTTCGATCTTCATCGCAAACTGGCCGTCACAGTCATACTGAGCGCTAACCGTTTTATCGGCGATGATGAAGTCAAGACTGGCCTGATGCTTGGGCATGCCCCAGATACCTTTTCCTCCTTTGACGGAGATTTCCGTTGAAACCGGCAGGTCGTAAACGTATTGCCCTGTGTCATAGCTTTTCATGAAGAGGGCCGGCAACAGGCGTGGCGCGGCTTTTGACCCGTGGGTACACGTGATGGCAATAGAATACTCGATATACTTGCCGATCGTTGTGATGCGGTAATCGACGACGGTAATCACCAGCAGGCCGCGATTCCAGACTTTTAGAGGAAATATCTCATTGCCGGGCATCAGCGCCTGGGCCTTTTCAGCATTGATGGGAAAGGCCGCCATGAGCACGGGGGATTTTTCGCAGGTGACGGGCAGTTTGAAGGGAATTCCATCCACCAGGGAATAGCGACCTGCGGCGTTCAGCACTCGCTTCGGGATTGACATCGGCGCACCTCATTGTGATTTGTCCAGTTCTGCCAGCATCAGCGGAAAGACATCCCGGACCGCCTGCGAGCCCATGAAAATGTCCAAGTGGCTGTACCCTGGCAGAGTATGCAGAGAATGGTAATTCGGGCGCTGAGAATCGAAATATTTGTAGGATCTGACCTGGCTCACGGGAAGGAAGCAGAGGTTCTGCTCTCCGGCGAAAAATGCGAACCGGGCATCTGTTTGGGGCGGCTGCGCCAGGAAATCTGCGGGCAGATCTTTCTTACCTTCAACGCTAATGAGGTGCCCATGTTCGATACATCGCTTCATCTGCTCAAAAAAAGTGAGCGGGACCTTTGCGAATTCCTGTTTTAACCATTCATGGGTCGCGTTGCTCAGGTTTTCATGCCGCCACAACGCCGGACGGCCGCTGCCATATGTGAAAC
>JBJKQZ010000120.1:0-3559 GCA_046704865.1 Terriglobia bacterium | reverse complement strand
ATGTGGTCGTCGCCGCTAGTGACCTCGGCATCGAGATTTCCAAGTACTGAGTCGTACTTCAATAAATGCGCCAGAGTTTTGGGATCCGTGATGTCGTTGACTGCGACAAATTCCAGGCCGGAGTCCTTCAGCGCGGTACGCAGGATATTGCGGCCAATCCGTCCAAAACCATTGACACCAACCTTCACAGCCATAGTAACCCCCTCAATGTTGAAAATTCACACGCATAGTAAACCCTTAATCTTAATCTCCAGGTGAACGGATGTCAATGAGACCAACGTCGCGGCAGATTGGGGCCGGGAGGGGCATCAAGTCGTTAATATTGATGAATTTTGACTACGGAATCGTTCTCAAAGGTGACAAAGAGCGTGTGGGGAGGAAGACCGTAGAGCCAGTCTTCAGTTTCGTCGCCGTTCGCTTTGGTTTCCCGAACTTTACGGAAAGGTGGCCCTTTGGCGGCGAGTACCGCATCGCGATTCATTCCCAGAAGAACCTGATGTTTCTTAATCGCCTCTTTGAACTTCTTGGGAACGTCGGGAGAGTAGAGTACCGTGGGCAACTGTCGATGGAAGTCGAGCACGCCATGCAGGAGTTTCTTGACTTGCTCGACGCTAAGATCGGGCACTTTGCCATCCTGAAACGTCAGGTTGATGTAAGAACCGCCAGCGGCAGTGGTGTCCTGCTGCGTGGGAACCTGAGAGACGCCGACTCCCACCACCTGAATATGCTGGTACCACTTCGTGTGCTTCTTGCCGCCACCATTGATTTCAAAAATGATCCGATGCGGCTTGAAGGTGAGGTTGGTGATCTCGACCGGCATCCCCGCGCTCACTCCCCGCCCGTTTGTCAGCAACTCTTTACGCGCGCGTTCCTGATCAAGCTGGCCCTTGTCGTTGACAAAAACTCCGTGTTTGCCCAGCGGCAGGGCAACTTTGGCAACGGCAACTTCCCTGTCCAGGCCGCGAATCAGCTTGATTCGGCCAATCTGGTCCAGCCGCTCTTCCTTTGCCCGCGCGGCGCTGGAACCGGCAAGCAACAAGACCGCGACAGCCGCCAGCAAGACACTGGGCCACCGGCGCGAGTTTCGCTGGGATATCTCTAAACCACACTTCTCTAAGGATTTTGCAGAAGGCGTGAACCGGTGAGGAGAACTTCTCAGGTTCATGGCGTCACCCGAGCAAGGGTGTTTTGGGGGCGCTGATGCTTAAGGTTTCTCGGTGGGAACGGTCTCCCCCAGGGACAGACTCATCGTCTCTGTTCCCCCGCTTGTCGGGCCAGAAACCAATTCCTGCACTTCCCCGGCGACATAAATGCGCCGGGTGAACAGGAAGTAGATCGTCGCCACTAAAATGATCCCTGAACTTAGGATACTCCCTTCCGGGCCGTACGCGCCACCCGTCAGCCAGAGCGGCCCGTGAACCCTAGACACCAGGATGGGCTCTGGAATCACAATGCCGCTCACTGGGAGTCCCAAGACGTATCCCTGGAAATAATTCCAGGCAAAATGTATGCCGATGGGTAGCCAGAGCGACCGCGTGCGCAGGTAGCAGACAGCCAAAAGCACTCCGACCAGGATCGTGTTAACCGTGGAGATCCACGTATGGAAAGGGTTTCCCAGGTGCGCCACACCAAACAGTACAGAGAGCGCGGCCACCGCCGCGACAGGCCCTCCGGAATCAACCAAGCGTTGGAACGGGTAGCCTCGGAAAACCAGCTCCTCGTCCGTCGCGGCCACCCCCAGAAGGAGAATGAGATACACGCCGGTAAGTGCCACCTGCCCGTGCGGCTCCGAGGTAAGAGAAAATTTTGCAACGCCCAGAACGCGCTCCAGACATCCGACAGCCCCGATCATGGCGGCCCCGAAAAACAGCCCAAGGCCGAGATCGTTCTTCCAATGGCCGCAGAAGGCCAGGCCGACAGAACCCAAAGGCCGCTGTTCCAGCACGCGCGTCAGGAACAAGTAAAGTGCCAGCAGCGATGGAAGCATTAGCAGGTTGGACCAGAGCAGCAGGGAGAGGTTAGGACCCAGGCGCTGGATCGGGGGCATTCTTATGATGAGGAAACTAACGGCCGTAACGACCGTTAGAATGCCCAGGACCGAAACCAGGAACCGGAGGATGGGACGGAGACGGCCCTTATCAAAGATCAGATCCTCAAACTTCATGAGTCCCAGCTTCCGGCAAAGTATCGGCACGCGAAAAGAGAAATTTCGTTTCTGACGGCGTCATGGCCATTTCATTCTCGTAATTTTAGAGTTCCGATGCAACGGAGAATCCGCATGGCCAGCGCAGGGACATAGCAGGTTGCGAAGGGAGTCTGGACTTTGTCAGTTAGAATTCTCACCCTGTGTGATCTGTTGAAAGCAAAGATTTGAAGTGCCCTCCTTGACAGCCACTCATGGGCTCTTTACGATGACGCTGTTTGGAGCCGCCAGACCCATCTGTGCGCATCAAGGCAGCGAGCCTTTGAACATGCCTTCGAAAGGAATCCAACGTTATGGACAGGCGTGACTTTGTAAAAGATTCACTGATGGTTCTAGGGGGCTCGGCCCTGATGCGGTCCGGCCTTGGCCCGGCTTCCGCCTTCGCCAGCCCGGAGAAAGATGTAAAGCTCCACATCGACTATCCCCAAAAGCACATTCCCCGCCTGGAGCTTCCCGCCAATCGCGGGCAGTGGTATGAGGACACGGTTCCGGACACGCTCGACATCGCCCACCGCTGCGAACTGGCTATCAACGCCCTGACCGGGATTACCGACCCCAACGCCGACGACGAGGTCTACTGGGAAGCGCTGTTTTTCCGCAACCCGGCCGTCATGATGCACGACCACAACGATTGGGTACAGAGCGTCGAAGGCCTGATGGAAGCCCTGCCGCTGCTGCGGGGAGCCACGGGCAGCACCCTCAACCGTCAGGTAGATCTGGTGTGGGAGCAAGTCAATCTGAAGAGCATCGGCCCGGACGGTCTGACTTACGAAATGCTCAACGGAACTCCCTGGAGCCGCCTCAATCCCTGGAGTTTCCACTTCATCTGGAAGCCGGACGGCACGCGTACCGATCCTTCCGATCTTGCAGTCAATCTGGCCACCACGCCCGCCAAGTGCGGGCGCATCCTGGGCACCATGGCCGTCTACTACCTTCACGACCGGAATCCCGTCTGGCTGAAGACGTGTGAGCGCATGTTCGGCCGACTTCAGGCAATGACCGTAGTTAAGGACGGCTACGCGTACGTTCCTGCCGGCGCATACGAACCTTACGCCAAATGGGGTGGGGAAGCGAAGATGCCGACCGGCATGGACGCCGTTGAATATGGCAACCTGCGGATGATTCAGGGTCTGACGCAATACCACAAGGTGACAGGCTACGAGCCGGCCATCCAGCTGGCTGCCAAGCTGACCGCTTACGGCATGGGCCCGGCGGGATACTACGACGCCGAGGGACGCTTCCTGATGTCGGATGCCATCCGGAATGCCTTGCAGACGTCGAATCGCATGGAGAGGCATTACCCGCAGGCCAAGACCGCCAAGTACGGCGGGCACTTCCACGCTCATACCATCGGCA